>JALYHK010000038.1 GCA_030776605.1 Pseudomonadota bacterium | reverse complement strand
CGTCCAGGCACAGCAGCCCCCGGCTGCGCCCCTCCTCGGCGAGGCGCCGCGCGAGCCGCACCGAGACGGTGGTGTGGTCGACGAACAGCGCGCCCTCGCCCATCGCGGCGAACGCGCCGGCCGGGCCGAGCGTCACCTCCTCGAGGTCCTCGTCGCGGCCGACGCAGGCGATCACCGCCTCGGCGCCCTCCGCGGCCTCGGCGGCGCTTGCCGCGGCCCTGCCGCCGTGCTGTGCGGTCCAGTGCCGAGCCTTCTCGGGGCTGCGGTTGTAGACGGCAAGATCGTGGCCCGCCTCGGCGAGGTGCCGCGCCATCGGCGCCCCCATCACGCCGAGCCCAAGGAATGCGATCCGTGCCATCGGCGCCCGCGATAAGGCTTGTTTGCGCCCCGCGCCAGATGGTCTAGACCGCGCCGCGATGGCGACGCCGGCTGAGCAGGACCTGCCGATCAGGCTCGAAGAGATCGAAGCGGCGGCGCGGCGCATCCAAGGCGCGGTGGTCCGCACCCCCACAGTCCTCAGCCGCGCTCTTTCCGAGGCGACCGGCGCGACGACCTGGGTGAAGTTCGAGAACATCCATTTCGCCGGCTCCTTCAAGGAACGCGGCGCGCTCAACAAGCTGCTGCTGATGGAAGAGGGGGTGCGCGCCCGCGGCGTCATCACCGCCTCGGCCGGCAATCACGCGCAGGCGCTCGCCTACCATGCCAGCCGCCTCGGCGTCCCCGCCACGATCGTGATGCCGACGCCGACGCCGTCAATCAAGGTGAGCCACACCGAGCGGCACGGCGCCGAAGTGGTGCTCCACGGCGAGCTCTTCGACGAAGCCTATGCCCATGCGCTCGAGATCGCCGACGCGCGGGGCCTCACCTTGGTCCACCCGTTCGACGACCTCGAGGTGATCGCCGGCCAGGGCACCGTCGCGCTCGAGCTGCTCGCCGACGCGCCCGAAGTGGACCTGCTCGTCGTGCCGATCGGCGGCGGCGGCCTCGTCTCCGGCGTCGGCTCGGCCGCCAAGGCGCTGAAGCCGGAGATCGAGATCGTCGGCATCCAGGCCGAGCTCTATCCCTCGATGTACGCCAAGTTCACCCGCGAGCGGCTGCCCTGCCACGGCGACACCATCGCCGAAGGCATTGCGGTCAAGTCGCCCGGTCTCCTCACGGCCGGCATCATCAACCGCGTCGTCGACGACATCCTGCTCGTCGCCGAGCGCGACATCGAGACCGCGGTGAGCCTGCTGCTCCAGCTCGAGAAGACGTTGGTGGAAGGCGCCGGCGCGGCCGGCCTCGCCGCGATGCTCGCCGATCCGGAGCGGTTCCGCGGACGCAATGTCGGCCTCATCCTCACCGGCGGCAACATCGACACGCGCCTGCTCGCCACCGTGCTGCTGCGCGACCTGGTCCGCTCGGGGCGGATGGCGCGGCTCCGGGTCGAGATCCAGGACCGGCCCGGCGCGTTGTTCGCGGTGATCAGGCTGTTCGACAAGCACCAGGTCAACGTCGTCGAAGTCTATCACCAGCGCGTCTTCACCGCCCTGCCCGCCAAGGACGCCTTCATCGACGTCGAGTGCGAGGCGCGCGACGCCGAGCAGCTCGAGGCGCTCCTCGCCGAGCTGAAGGACGGGGGCTTTGCGGTCCATCCCGTAGAAATACACTGACCGGCGTCCCAGCCTGGAACGGCCGCGGGTTTGGGCCGTCTTTGGCGGCGGGCCGGCTTCCTTTCCTCCCCGCTTGGCCGCATAAGGGCCCGGCAGCCAAGTGCCAGATGGAGTCGCGGTGAGCGCACCCTTCCGCTTCCCCCGTTTCTTCGTGACCACGCCTGCGCCATGCCCCTATCTCCCGGGGCGGACGGAGCGGAAGGTGTTCACCGAACTCTCCGGCGCCCATGCCGGGGAGCTCAACGATGCGCTCGGCCGAATCGGCTTTCGCCGCAGCCAGAATGTCGCCTACCGCCCCTCGTGCATCGATTGCTCGGCCTGCATCTCGGTGCGCGTCGTCGCCGAGGAGTTCCAGCCGAGCGCCGGGCAGCGGCGCGTGCTGCGCCGCAACGCGGACCTTGAAGTGACTGCCTGCAAGCCGTGGACGACGGAGGAGCAGTATGCGCTGCTCCGCCGCTACCTCGAGGCACGCCACCCGGACGGCGGCATGGTCGACATGGACGAGAGCGACTTTTCCGACATGGTCGAGCAGAGCCCGGTCAGGACTTTCCTCGTCGAGTATCGCGAGCCTTCGTCCCACGGCCGCCCCGGCCGGCTGGTCGGCGCCTGCCTCACGGACCAGCAGTCGGACGGCCTCTCGATGATCTACAGCTTCTTCGAGCCGGACGATGGCGGCCGCTCCGGGCTGGGCACCTACATCATCCTCGACCATATCGTTCGCGCCGCCCGGGCGGGGCTCCCCTACGTCTATCTCGGCTACTGGGTCGAGGAGGCCAAGCGCATGGCTTACAAGGCCAGGTTCCGACCGCTCGAGAAGCTCGGGCCGACCGGCTGGCGCCGCTTCGAGCCCGACCAGCGGGAGCTTCCTCTCGGCTGATCGCCGGCGCCGACTTGCTTTGGGCGAGGGGCGGGCCCTGTGACGGCCGGAGGGAGGATTGGCGCGGAGTTGGTGGAGCCGAGGGGAATCGAACCCCTGACCTCTGCAGTGCGATTGCAGCGCTCTCCCAGCTGAGCTACGGCCCCGCGCGGAGCGCCCCCATAGACGCCGGGGGAGCGTGATGCAATCGCCACATGGGCGCCCGCGCGGCCTTTTCAAGCGCCGGTCGTCGCCTCGCCTCGCTTCGGCTCTGGCCCCGGAACGGCCCGCCGCCGTCCCTCGTTTTCTACCCAGGACAGGGTCGCGCAGAGCGCGCGTGCCAGAGCGTTTCGCAAGAGGAGAAGATCATGGGCTATCGAGGCAATCAGGACCGATTTGGCAGCGACCGCGAGCGCGGCGAACGGGAAACCTGGGGCGGCGGCGACCGCTACGGCGAATCCGGCCGCGGCCGACGCGGCGAGCGCGATTATGGCGGCGACGAGGATCGCGGCTTCTTCGAACGGGCGGCCGACGAGGTCCGCTCCTGGTTCGGAGACGAGGACGAGGAGCGCGGCCGCCGCGAGCGCGGCTGGCGCGGTGAGGATGAACGCGAGTCGCGTGGCTCGGAGCGCGGGCCGGGCTGGCGCGGCGACGAGAGCTTCGCCGGCGGCTGGGGCAACCAGACCCCGCGCGCCGAACGGCTCGGCGATCGCGAAGGTCGCGAGTGGCGCGACGATCTGGCGCCGGAGCGCTACGGCGGCGCGATCGAGGAAGGCTATGGCAGCGGCGAGAGCTTCGGAACGAGCTCGCCTGACCCGGACGCCTTCCACGCCGCACCCGGCCATGACGCGGAGTTCGCAGGCCCCCGCTTCGACCGCGCCGACATCGGCAGCACGGGCACGCACGGGGTCCATCCGGTCGCCTCGGCTTCGGGCGCGGCCTACCACGGCTACGGCGCCAGCGCCGGCGGCTTCCGCAGCTCCGCGCGCCGCTACGCGATGATGAACCGCGACCGCGGCCGCTCCGGCGGCGGCCATCCCCACGACCCGCATTATTCGGAATGGCGGCGGCGGCAGATCGAGCAGCTCGACCGCGATTACCAGGAATATTGCCGCGAGCGTCAGTCCCGCTTCGACGAGGACTTCGGCGCCTGGCGCGAGCGCCGCAACCAGCAGCGCTCGACCTGGGGCAAGGTGCGCGAGCATATGGCGGTGCTCGGCTCCGACGGAGAGCATGTCGGCACCGTCGACAAGGTCGCCGGGGACCGGATCATCCTGACCAAGAACGATCCGAGTGCCAGCGGCATGCACCACTCGATCCCGTGCAGCTGGATCGACTCCGTCGAGGAGGACGTCCGCCTCAACCGCAGCGCCGAAGAGGCGCGGAAGGAATGGCGGGAGGAGGAGCACAACCGCGCCCTGTTCGAACGCGAGGGCGAGGAGGACTTCGGCCCGCGCACGCTCGACCGGAGCTTCTCCGGCACCTACTGACGCTTCGCCCGCGAAGCGCATCTCCGGCCCGGCCCCTCCCGCGGGGGCCGGGCCTTTTGACTCAGCCCGCCAATCCCGCGAAAGCGGCGGTGATCAGAGGAGGGATCGATGGCCACAACCCGCGCATGGCACCTGCGTTCGCGGCCGAGCGGCCTGCCTACAGCCGAGAATTTCGAGTTGAAGGAGATCGAGCTGCCGCCGCTGAAGGACGGAATGGTGCGCGTCCGGAACGAATGGCTGTCGGTCGACCCTTACATGCGCAGCCGGATGAACGACGTGAAGAGCTACGTCCCCTCGTTCGGTCTCGGCGAGCCCATGGAAGGCGGAGCGGTGGGCACGGTGGTTGAATCGCGCTCGCCGCACCTCGCCGCGGGCGAGACGGTTTTCCATATGCTCGGCTGGCGCGAGGAGGCGGTGGGCGAGGCCGGCCAGTTCAACAAGGTGCCGCCGCTCCCCGTGCCGGACCGCCAGTGGCTCGGCAATCTCGGCCTGACTGGCGCCACCGCCTATTTCGGCCTGCTGCAGGTCGCGGAGGCGAAGGAGGGGGACACTGTCTTCGTCTCGGCCGCCGCTGGTGCGGTCGGATCGGCCGTCGTGCAAATCGCCAAGCTGAAGGGGATGCGGGTGATCGGCTCGGCCGGAGGCGCGGAAAAGTGCGGCTGGGTGCGCGAGCTCGGCGCCGATGCCGCGATCGACTACAAGGCCGGGCCGCTGCTCCAGGCCCTTGCCCAGGCGGCGCCCGACGGCATCGACGTCTATTTCGACAATGTCGGCGGCGATCACCTCGACGCCGCCTTCGCGGTCGCGCGCAACCGCGCCCGTTTTGCGATCTGCGGCATGATCGAGAACTACAATGCCGGGCCGC
This sequence comes from Pseudomonadota bacterium, assembly GCA_030776605.1. Taxonomy (GTDB): domain Bacteria; phylum Pseudomonadota; class Alphaproteobacteria; order Sphingomonadales; family Sphingomonadaceae; genus Allosphingosinicella. The sequence goes on along the minus strand of JALYHK010000038.1, from coordinate 3,760 downwards.
CGCCCGCCTTCCGCTACATCATGCGGATCATCGCCGCGCGCATCACGCTCAAGGGCTTCATCTACACCGATTTCCTGCCCGAGATCGGCGATTTCTACCGCGAGATGGGCGCCTGGGTGGCGAGCGGGAAGGTGAAGAGCCGGGAGACCGTGCGTGAGGGGATCGAGGCGATGCCCGAAGCCTTCCTCGACCTCTTCCGCGGCGCCAATATCGGCAAGATGCTGGTGAAACTGTAGCCTCGCCCCGTCATCGCGAGGAGCGAAGACGGGAAAGGCTAGGCCAACGCCTTCACCCGCTCGCCGATGCGGCGCAGGTCGGCGACGAAGCGGGCATATTCCTCCTCGCGATTGTAGCGGACCCGCAGCAGGAAGCTGGGGTGGACGGTCACCCACGCCTCGCCCCCGTGGTCGGGGAGCTGCTGCGGCGCCCCGCGCAGGCTGGTGATGGTCACCACGCGGCCGAACAGCGAGCGGGCTGCGGTGGCGCCGAGCGCGACCGTGACTGCCGGCCGGATCAGCGCCCGCTCCTGCTCGATCCACCACCGACAGGCCTCGATCTCCGGCCCCTGCGGCTTGGAATGGATCCGGCGCTTGCCGCGCGGCTCGAACTTGAAATGCTTGACCGCGTTGGTGACGTAGGTCGCGGAACGCTCGACTCCCGCATCGGCGAGGGCGCGGTCGAACAGTTGCCCGGCGGGGCCGACGAACGGGCGGGCGGCCAAATCTTCCTGGTCGCCCGGCTGTTCGCCCACGAACATGATCCTGGCGTCGAGCGGCCCCTCGCCGAACACCGTCTGCGTCGCGTGCTTGTAGAGATGACAGCGGGTGCAGCGCTTCGCGTCGGCGAGCACCTCCTCCCAGGCGCGCAACAGGTTCCCGCCCGGCTGTATCCGCCGTTCGGCCGCGTCGGCGGCGGCGAGCCCGGCTTCCTCGGCCGCGCTAAGCTTCGACTTGGGTGGCAGGGTCATGTTCCGCTCCGGTAACGCCGGGACGCCCGCCTTTCTCCCGATCTCCGCCGAGCGCACCTCGCGTGCCATCCGCTCCAGCCTTCGGACCAGCGGGTGCCCGGCATCGTCGAGCGCCGCCCGGTCGGCGCGCAGATGCAGCAGCATTGCGTAGAGAAGGGAGAAACGCTCCGGGTCCGCGTGGCGGATGACCGTCTCCGCCAGCGTCGGGAACGCCCTCGGCACCGGGAATGCGGGACCTTCCGCGGAAGGCTGCGACCCGGCCGCGGCCGACAGCTCCGCCGGTCCGCGCCCGATCTCCCAGCTCACCTCCCCCGGCGGCACATCCTCCGCCGCCAGCGCCCGCGACGCGCGCCGCCAGCCGTCGAAATCATGCTCGGAAGCAAGCCTGGCCGTCCGCATCTTCCGCGCTCCGCAGTGGCCGAGCAAATCTGGGCGCGGGGCGGCGGTCCGGTCAACCGACGTCAGCCGCCGTCGGCGGCGCGCTCGAGCTCGGCGACGTCGAGCTTCACCATCGTCATCATCGCCTCCATCGCCCGCTTGGCCCGGTCGCGGTCGGGGTCGGTCATCAGCTCCTGGAGCCGCTTCGGGACGATTTGCCACGACAGGCCGTAGCGGTCCCTGACCCAGCCGCACGCGACCGGGCTGCCGCCGGTAGCGGTGATCGCCTCCCACAGCCGGTCGACCTCGGCCTGGTCCTCGCACTCGATCATGAACGACACCGCCTCGTTGAAGCGGAAGTCGGGGCCGCCGTTGAGGCCCATGAACGACTGGCCGGCGAAAGTGAACTCGACCGTGAGCACGTCGCCCGCCTTGCCGCTCGGATAGTCGGCCGGCGAGCGGTTTACCCGGTCGACGCGGCTGTCGGGCAGCAGCGACACGTAGAAGCTCGCCGCCTCCTCCGCCTGGCCGTCGAACCATAGGCAGGGGGTGATCCTGGACATCGCCCTCCCCTCAGCGGTCGAGGATCGGGGTGAAGCCGCCCCAGAACATGCGTTGGCCGTCGAACGGCATGTTGGAATGGTCGGGCTTCATCCGCTCGTCGGCCATCACCTTCTCCCAGCCGGCGACGCGCGCCTCCTTCGAGGGCCATTCGATCCAAGAGAAGACGACATTCTCGTCGTCCTCAGCTTTGACCGCGCGGTAGAAGTCGGTGACCTCGCCGCGCGGCACGTCGTCGTTCCACGCCTCGACCACCCGCGTCGCGCCGTGCTCGCGGAAGATCGGCGCAGCTTTGGCCGCCATCTCGCGGTAGGCCTCCTTGTTACGCTCCGGCACGGGCACGACGAAGCCGTCGACGTAGCCCATGCCGCCGCCGGGGCCTTCCTCGACGATCCCCGCGAACCCGCCGATGATCATCCGCTTGCCGTCGAACGGCATCGAGGCGCCCATATCCTTCATCCGAGGATCGCTCCTCATCTTGTCGTTCGCCTGGTCCCGAGCCTGCTTCGAGGGATATTCGAACCAAGAGAAGACGACGCTCTCGTCCTCCTTCGCCTGCACCGCCATCCGGAAATCGGTGACCTTGCCTTCGGGAAGGTCGTCGCCCCACGCCTCGACCATGCGGGCGACGCCGAACTCCTTGAACAGCGGCTCGGCCTCGGCGGCGTGGCGGCGATACTCCTCCCTGTTGGAGGTGGGCACGGCAAGCACGAAACCTTCGAAATAGGCCATCTTCCCCTCCTTTCCGTCTGTCCGTGGCGGTGGCGTCAGGCGGCGGCGCGGCCGCGCGCTTCGGCCTCGGCGAGCTCGGCCAGCCGGCTTGTCGTCTGCGCGAAGCCGTCGTGAAAGCCGATCTCCTCGTGCTTCTTCAGCGTCTCGCCGTCCCAGTGGCGCATCCGCACGGTGTAGCGGGTGCCGGCGCCCTCCGGCTCGAAGGTGGCGATCATCACCACGGGAAAGTCGCAGCCCTCGCCGCTCTGCCTCTGCGGCACCCAGCCGGCGCGGAACAGATTGGTCGAGACGATCCGCTCGCCGGGGACGACCTCGAGCCAGACCCCCTCGTTCGGATGGCGCTCGCCGTCGGGCGACTCCATCAGCTGATAGCAGCGTCCGCCGGGGCGGAAGTCGTTGTCGACTTCCGTCGTCGTCCACGGCTTGGGCACCCACCATTCGGCCATCCGCTCGGTCCACACCCGCCATACGGTCGCGGGCGGCGCGTCGATCAGCCGTGTGATCGACAGCTCGTGCATCTCGTCCATTGTCTTGCTCCCTTGTTCGGGCGGGCGCTCCGGCTCCGCTCGCTCGTTCGACGAATCGAGTCGTTGACCGTCATGCGCCCGGCTGTTAGGAAAAGCAACTGTGAAGTTAGAAAACAGGACCGACGCGAAGCGCCGGTACGACGACGCCTGCGGCGCGGCGCACGCGCTCGATCTCGTCGGCGAGCGCTGGGCCCTGCTCGTGATGCGCGAGCTAATGCTCGGCCCGAAGCGCTTCAGCGATCTCAAGGCCGATCTGCCGGGGATCAGCGCCAACGTGCTGACCCAGAGGCTGGAAGGGCTGGAGGAGGCGGGAATCGTCGCACGGCGACGGCTGCCGCCGCCCGCACCCGCGCAGGTCTACGAGCTCACCCCCTGGGGCTATGAGGCCGAGCCGATCTTCCAGGCGCTCGGCCGCTGGGCCGCGCGCTCGCCGCGTCACGACCCGAGCCTGCCGCTCAGCGCGGTCTCGCTGCTGCTCTCCTTCCGCACCATGTTCGATCCGGCGCGGGCCGAGGGGCTGGAGGCGCGGGTCGGACTGCGGCTCGGCCCCGAGAGCTTTGTGGTTTGCATCGCCGGCGGCCGGATTGAGGGGGAG
>JALYHK010000037.1 GCA_030776605.1 Pseudomonadota bacterium | reverse complement strand
GCCGGAGCGCGAGAAGTAAATCATGAGCGCGGCGCCGACCGGATGGCCGAGCACGGCCTCGGTTTGCATTGCGGTCTGCCCTCGATCGAGCAGGTCGGAGAACTCCCCACGCTGCAAACCGAGCACCTCGGCGGCGCCCTCCACGAACTCGGCAAAATCGGCCATGCGCGGCAGCTGAAAGTCACCTCTTTCCACCGCTTCCTCCACCGCCGACCGGTTTCGAATTGCTGCGGACACGCAGGAAAAAAGGTAGCCGATCATCCGGGGGCGATCGGTCTCGAAGGCCCGCATCACGGCTTTCTCAGTCCGCCGCTTCTCGCCTAGCGGAAGGGCTGTGATCCTTACAGAGCGGCTGAGTAAGTCCAGGCGGGACGTGGGCGAACCAATGCACGTGATAATCACCGGCCGGGTGACGACCACCTGGGTATACTGATCGTTCGAGTAGAGCGTTCGGCGACCGGAACCTCCCCCCGTGGACATTCGACAAAGGGCATCTGCCGCGTCTCCGGAGAAGCTCGATACGTTGTCGAAATAGGGGACATGCACGCCAACCGCTCCGAGGTGCAAATCCTCCTCTTTCGGGTTGAAGCTCATTCGCGCGCTCTTGGCCTGCCGGGGCGGGTCAACGAGGCCAACGGCTTTGTCGTTGAGCATGCTCTTGCCCGCCCCCTGCGGGCCGTCCGTTAGCAGCATCGCGTAAGAAGCGCCCACGTTGAAGGTGCCGATGAGGAACCCTAGCAGGCGCGTAAGATCGTCATCGGTAAGGTTGAAGTGGCGCTTGAAGTCTTCGCGCGAGCCCTCAGCTTCGGGCACGGGTAGCTCTCCGCGCGTGCCCCGGATAAAGCGGACGGGCGGGGCGTCGATCTGGCGCCAGCCAGCGGGGTCGATCTCTATGGCTCCGCCGTCGACTGTACCCCGATCAACATAAACTTTCCCGTTGTGCTCGCCCACCCGCAGAGCCGCGAAGTGCCGAACTCCGCTTTCCTTCGCCCGGTACTCCAGGAGGGTGGCCGCGATAGTCGCATGCTCGCTCGACAGCACCTTATTCCGAGCCGACTCGTAGAACCGGTGCGCGAGCACGGACTTGTAGTCGGAGCTACCCACCCGTGCGTTTCTGATCGTCGTGCGTCCCTCTCCGAGCTGCACAGTGAACGAGACATGCGGCTTGTCCTCCTGATCGAGCCAGAACTCGTCGCCGGCGTCCTCGGCCAGCTGCACCGCGCGTGCAGCTGGATGAACACTCGTTGGGAGGTCCGCGGATTTGTCTTTGCTAGCGGCGCTATCACCGCTGCCGCTGACGCCGCTTGATCTAGTGCCGTGGTTGTTGCGACGATCGGGCCGCCAACTGAGCTCCTTTGCGTCTGCAACGTACGAAGCGATCGTAAGCCGCTGCGCGTCGTCACTGCGGACTTTTATATTTTCCCATTCCTCCCGACAGCGTTGCTCACCCTCGAAGTTGTCGGCGGCTGATGAGAGGTCGAGCCACGCCGCAAATCCGGCCTCGCCGTACGTGTTCTTGAAGGCGATCGCGGACTTATTCCACTCCACGTAGTCGCCGAGGTTCAGCGCTCCACGCTCTGTGAGGAAGGTTATAACAGCCACGCCCTCAGCGACACGCTCCTCGTCGCTGCTGCCACTGTGCGCGATCTCCGCCCGAGCAGCGGGACGCGTCCCATCCTCTTCAGCGCCGGCCGGTGAAAAAGGGTTGTGCGCCCGCCAGCAATCCGCGCAGAAACGCCGCCTGCTCGTCTTCAGGCATGGGCACGGCTCGGCACAGGTTCAGCGACGTCCCACTTCGGCGGAAACCAGGACGGATTTTTGACGATCCTGACGGACCCTGCCCCCACGCCGGTAAGTTTCCCCGCTACCGATTGCGCCGCCATCCGGCCCGCGTCGTCGTTGTCCGGCCAAATGATCGCCCGGCGGCCGGCTAGGGCCCTCCAGTCGGCTTGAGCCACTCCCGAAGCTCCGTTCTGCCACGTCACGACCGCGAGGTCCGGGAAGAGCAGCTGTCCCGCGTCTGCGGCCTTCTCTCCCTCCACCAGTAGTACGTCCGCTATCGGCGCGGCAGCCAACCGATCCAAGCCGTAGAGCGGACGCGGAGGTTCTAGGCCGAGCGCCACCACATCGGGACGGAAGCCGATCTGCCTCGCGACGCGAAGCGGCCGCACCTTCTTTTTGCATCGATCTGGAGAATCGAGGCGCAGAACGATCAGCATCACCGCGCCGTCAGCGGATCGGTACCGATAGAAGGTGGGCCTCCAGCCAGAATTCAGGAGCCTGAAAATGTCGTTCTTCGTCTCCCCGCTTCGTAGACAGACAGCGAGGTCGTTTTCGCCCCAATCCTCTGGGAACGGAATAATCTCGTCGGAAGTGACCGTACCCGCGGCTAGGCCGCGGGCGATGCGGTCCTCGACTGTGGCGGGGTCAGTCATCGTCGAAAGGGTGTCGGCCCCAGTCCAGTGGGCTCTCATTCCAGGCCAAGATTTCCGACGTCCGCCAGGCGCGCCGCCCCGTGCTCAACGCAATCGACTGCGGAAACCGGTTGGCTGCCATGAACCTGTAGATTGACGCCCGGGAGAGGGAGGTGATCCGCTGGACGTCTCGAATGCCCAGGAGCGGATCAACGCGCGTGTAGTCCATTGCCGTACCTCATGCCGCGCCATGCGGCTGCATGGCACAGCCTTAGGCAGCGCACTGGCAGGGGCTACCCAGCGCATCGACAATAAACCTGCCGTGTTTACAGGGTAGTTTTTGGCAGCTCTATGCGCGGGTGGAGACACGTGCCTTTCGCATGAACGTTCCCAGCTTTTTCGGCTCGACCGATAGCCCTAGCACTCGCAGTACATTTGCGGTCAGCTGAGCGGCTGGGCTCTTAACGAAGTAGTGTGGTGCATTATCGGCCTGCTCCCGACGGGGTGCGCCTGAAAACGCGATTCCTTGACGTCCGCAGTATGCCGCCACTGCCTCCACAACCCTACCAATGGCGGGATCATTCTCGGGCGCACCTCCCTTGCCGCTAGGTGACATCGGCCACGTTCTGATCGTTTCCAAGGCATTGAGCAGCTGTAGGGCGGCCTCAACTCGCTTAGAGGCCGGCCCTTGCCGGGCGGAGAGATCGTGAAGAGCTTCGAGCAGGGGGTCCACTTCGCGCCCATCGATGCGGAGCTCGAGGATTTCTGACGCTACATCCTTCAGGGATCCGACCTTAGCCCGCAGCTTCTGGCGCAAGGCGCGCTTTTCTGCAGCGAAGCCGAAGAGCTTGAAATCGCGATCTATCCCGCAATGGCCGTCTATGAGGCGCGCGAGAAGGTCAGGGTCAGCCACTTTGGGCTGAATGTGGGAAAGCTGAGCAACGAGATCAGGGTCAGCTACGCCTTCGTGGTCAAAGAAATCAAAGCCCTCTCCCACCTCTCCAACGCCTCCCTCTTCTCCGCTAGGTACTCGTGACGGTTGTAGATGCGATCCACCTTGCCGTCCTCGTGGTTCAGCACTTTCCGCGCCACCTCCCGCGGAACGCCTAGCTCCGCCAGCTTGCTCCGCACCGTGCGGCGGATGTCGTGGATGACCCAGTCGGTGACGCCGGAGAGGCGGTCGATCTCGCGCTTCACCTTGCAGAAGTTGCTGCTCGGCGAGAGGCCGCCAGTGGTGCTGAAGGCAAAGGTACCGCCGGCAAACATCGGGCGTTCGCGCAGCTCATCTAAAATCGCACCCGCCGTGCGGCTCAGTGGAACCGCGTGAGCTCGATCCTTCTTCACCTTCTGGCGGGGAATCACCCATAGATCCCCCTTCACCTCCGACCATTCCAGGGTTGCGACCTCTGTGCGCCTCTGACCCGTCAGAAGGAACATCCGGTACATCTCGCCATAGGGCGCATCGAGGTGGAACGTGGCCCTCCAAACCGCCGCGACCTCGGAATCGTCGAGGACCCTGTCACGCTCCACCGGCCGCGCAGGCCGCCGGACGCGGTCGCAAGGGCTCACCTCCATAACGTCGCGGTCGCAAAGCCAGTTGAACAGCATCTTGAGGTTGCGCAGCTGGTTTATGGCGGCCTGTGGTTTGCCCCTGGCCATGATGCCGTCGAGGATGTCGATAACATCGGTCTTCGTGATGCTGTCGATGGGACGCTCGAAGAGGTGCTTCATATAGCTTGCACGAAGGCTGTTTGCGACATTCCTACGTGACCGCACGTTCGGCGTCAGGTGGCGCGCGTCATACAGGTCGACCGCTTCTTTGTATGTTGGAGTCGGGGGCCTCGCGCGCCCCTTGGCGAATCCGCCTGCCGCTGCGTGACGTAAGAGGGTCAGGGTTGCCTCGCGCGCCTGTGCCAGCCCGATTAGCGGGTACCGCCCTATCGTCTGTCGCTGGAGCCTCCCGTTCACCCGAAACATCGCGGAGAAGGTCTTGGTGCGCCTGCTGACCCGTAGGTGCAGACACGGACAGAGAGCATCTGCGAACTCGAGGCGCTCATCATCAGACCCTACGAGCGATTGGAGCCAGCGGTCGTTGAATCGGTGAAGGGCCATGGGAGAGTTCCAGATGTGGAACAATCAGATAGTGCACCTTTCATCTTGTGCGCAATAGGTGCGAAAGAGCAGTAATCACATCCGTTGCCGCACACGATCTCATGATGATGCATGAGGTACCAGAGAACAGAAATTTTTTCTGAACACAACCTCACCCTGTCTCGGGGTAACATCTCGGGTAGCACAGCCCCGGTAACGCCTGATCTTGCATGTGACTGCATGAGACGGTTTTATAGCGCTGGTGGGCTTCTCAGATCCTGTATGAAGCGCTATGAGATCTTAACACGTGCGCTTGCCAAGGTTGGGGTCGAGGGTCCGAATCCCTTCGCCCGCTCCAGCGGCCAATTCCACAAGTCATTGTCGCTGATCGCTCGGAAGCGGATCGGATCCGCTCCGAAACGGATCAAACGGGCTTCGTCGCGGCGCCGGTAATCGTGTATGATTGCCCACTTCGTTAGTTGTGTCCCTGCACTCCGCGCTCGACTGGGCAAGACGGGAGCCGCCGCGTGAAAGTCGTCTTGATCGCGCCGCCGATTATGGACTTCGTCCAAGGCAAGCTCGTTCCCATCGGGATGGACGCCCATCGCGAATGCCCTCCGTACGGAATGTATTTGCTGAGGGCGGCACTGCTCCAAGGCGGTCACGAGGCAGCGCTCCTCGATCTGATAGCAGCGGGAACTTGCTCGGTTCGCCGCCATCGGAAGGTCATCGAGGAAGCGGAGCTGATCGGCATCGGCGCCACGTCCATGTCCTGGCCGACCGCCGTCTCGGTGATCAAGCAGGTCAGGGCGCTCCGTCCCGACGTGCCGATCGTGCTCGGCGGGATCCACCCGACGATGTTCGATCATTATGTGCTCACCGCCTTTCCTGTCGATTTCGTGATCCGCGGTGAGGGAGAGGCCGCGATCGTGCAGCTCGCCGACGCGCTCGAGGCGGGAAGCGGCTGCGAGACGGTCCCGAATCTCAGCCGCCTCGGGCCGACGGGCGCGGTCGTCCGGAACCCGCTGGCCAAGCTCATTTCGAAGCACGACCTTCCCTCGTTCCCGCTGCCCGACTACAGTGACCTGCCGAAGAACGCCTATCAGTCGCTGTCGATCGAATCCTCGCGCGGCTGCGCGTTCGACTGCTCCTTCTGCAGCACCTCCTACCGCCGGTCGTACCGCGGCATCGATCCCGAGCATTTCGTCGATCGCCTCGAGCAGGTGCTCCCGCATTGCGACCGCACGAAGTACGGGACGATCCACATCATCGACGACGAATTCTCGATGAACACTGCGCGGGCGACCAGCATCGCCCGCTCGATCGGGCGGCGCGGGCTCGCGCCGGGGCTGATCTTCGATTCGCGCGCCAACGACCTGCTCAACGAGGAATATGTCGCCGCCATCGCGCCGTTCACGACCCAGTTCCTGGTCGGCGCGGAGTGCGGCTACGACGAGGGCCTGCTGCTGATCGGCAAGGGGACCACCTGCGAAAAGCTCGAAGCGGCGGCGGCCATGCTGAAGAAGTACGGAATCGCCGAAGGCGGACTATTCCTTTGTGCTCGGGCTTCCGTGGGAGACGGTGGCGGAAGTCGAAAGGACCATCTCCTTCGCGACCCATCTCCACGCCACCTACGGCGTGCGCATCCTCCTTCAATGGTATTGCCAGATCCCGGGTTCGCGGCTGTGGGACGCGGCGCAGAAGCGCGGCGACGTGACCGAGGCGATGTACGACGACTTCAGCTTCTTCTCGAACATCTACCTGTTCCGCAGCGGCGTCACCCTGACGCCCGACGAGATTTACGCGGTGTCGGACCGGGTCGCCGGGCTGCTGACGCTCGCCCGCATCCAGTATCCCGACGTCAACATGATCGAATATGCGTTTCCGGAGCCGATCGCGCGCTACTACCCACCACGCTTCCCACGCTTCCTTCGGCAGTTCGAGGATACCGGCCTGGCGAGCCTGCGGCAGGTGGCCAGGCCCCAGTCCGCGCCCTCCGAGCCGCGGGCGAGCAGCATTGCCGGCGCGAGCGGCGAACTGCAGGTCGGCATCCCGCTGCGGCATTTCGAAGGCGTTCACTAGCGCAAAGGAGCTTGTCTGATGACCGATCTTGGCTCTTCCGAACGAAAATATGCGCAAGCGATGCAGCGCGTCCTCACCGACCAGGACGTGCAGCGCGAGCTGGAGCGCGACCCCGTGGCGACCCTCGAGAGGCTCGGGTTCGACCTGAGCCCCGAGGCGCGGGCGCAGGTGGAGGCGCAGGGCGCCGCGACCGCTGAGATCGGCGTCGCCGCGATCCCTGCCGTGCTGGTGCGCGTCGCCACCGGCGCGACGCGGCCGGTGGTCAGCGTTGTGGTCCAGTCGGCGACGGTCGCGGCAGATCGCCGCCCGGTCAAGGAGCTGGCGCCGAAAAGGACTTCCGGCGGCCGCAGGAGGACGGCGCCGAAGCGGCCGAAGAGCTGAGCGGGCGCACCGCCTGAGCATCGGGCGGAGGAGAGAGCCGGCGGCCTTCGGGAACGCTTGTTCCGCAGCGCCGTTCTCTAGCCTCCCGGAACAGACGCGGCGGCCTGCCGCGTCCGCCGGGGGTCGGACCCGGCGAGATGAGCACCAGGCTGAACCCTCTCGATCCTTCGGTCTTCGAGCCGCCCGAGGAGGCGATCGACTTCTACGTCGAGGGCCTGAAGCTGCTCAAGGATTCGGGCATACCGTTCCTGCTCTCGGGCACCTACGCCTTGTCCTGCTACACCGGCATCGTCCGCCCGACCAAGGACCTCGACGTCTTCTGCAAGGTGTCGGACGGGCCGCGCATCCTCGCCTTCTTCAAGGAGCGCGGCTACGAGATCGAGGTCGAGGACGACCGCTGGATCGGCAAGGTCTGGAAGGACGCCCACTTCTTCGACGTCATCTGGAACATCTCCTCGGCCTCGATCCCGATCACTGACGACTGGTTCCGCGAGGAATATGAGGTGGAGGTCTACGGCTCGGCGGTGCGCATCACCCCGCCGACCGAGTTCATCCTCTCCAAGCTCTTCCTCCAGGACCGCTACCGCTACGACGGCGCCGACGTCGTCCACACCATCCTCAAGAAGCACGCCGAGATCGACTGGAAGCGGCTGCTCACCGCGATGGAGCTCTACTGGGAGGTGCTCCTCATCCACATCCTCAACTTCCGCTTCATCTATCCCACCAAGCGCGACCTGGTGCCGCGCTGGCTGTTCGACGAGCTGATCGGCCGCCTCCAGGCCCAGGCGGAACTTCCCCCCGCCGGGATCGATATCTGCCGCGGGCGCCTGTTCAGCCCGCGCGACTATGTGACCGACATCACCGAATGGGGCTTTGCCGACGTGGTCGGCAAGGGCCTCGAGGAGAGGCATGAGCGAAAGCACTGAGACGATCACCCTCGCCGCGATCGGCGACCTCCACGTCAGCGAGCACCAGGAGCACGACTTCCGCGACACCTTCGCCGAAATGTCCGAGGCGGCCGACGTCGCCGCGCTCACCGGCGACCTCACCAATTTCGGCAAGGCGAGCGAGGCCGAGATCCTCGCCGACGAGCTGCGCGCGCTCACCATCCCGACCGTCGCGGTGCTCGGCAACCACGACATCGAGGCCGGCCAGACCGCCGAGGTGGTGCGGATCCTCGAGCAGGCCGGTGTCACCGTCCTCGACGAGGAAGCGGTGGTGATCGAGGGCGTCGGCTTCGCCGGCGTAAAGGGCTTCCTCGGCGGCTTCGGCCGCGGCGAGCTGGGCGCGTTCGGCGAGCAGGCGATCAAGGATTTCGTCGACGTCGCGATCGACGAGGCGCGCAAGCTCGAGAACGCGCTGCGCTCGCTGCGCACCGACCGCGCCGTCGCCGTTCTCCATTACGCCCCGGTGGTGGACACGGTCGAGGGCGAGCCGCTCGAAATCTACCCCTTCCTCGGCTCCTCGCGCCTCGCCAACGCCGTCGACCGCTTCGACAACGTCAAGGCGGTGGTCCACGGCCACGCCCACCGCGGCCGCTATCGGGGCGCCACTCCGCGCGGCGTGCCCGTCTATAATTGCGCGCGCTGGGTGGTCGAGGCGGCGTTCGCCCGCCCCTATGCGCTGATCGAGGTCTAGCGCGCCTCGCGGGCGCCCTGGCGGCCGGGCTGCTGGCCGGGCTGCGCCGCCTCGTCCTGCGGCTCGGGCGGGTTGGTCGGGTCAAGC
>JALYHK010000036.1 GCA_030776605.1 Pseudomonadota bacterium | reverse complement strand
GCCCTCGCCCTACGCCTTCCTCGGCCTCAACACCGCGGGCGACGCCCATTACGCGGCCGCCGGGCTGAGCTGGAGGATCGGCGGCCGCGTCTACCTGCGGCCCGGCTTCGGCATCGCCGTCCACACCGGCGAGGTCACCCCCGATCGGCGGGAGCCGAAGCGCGCGTTCGGCTCGCGCATCCTGTTCGAGCCGGAAATCGGCCTCGGGGTGCAGCTGAGCGAGCGGCTGTCGGTCGAGGCGAGCCTGGTCCATATGAGCCACGCGACGCTGCTCGACGGCCACAATCCCGGCATCGACAATCTCGGGCTGCGGCTGAACTACCGCTTCTGAACCGGCGCGGCCGGTGCTAGCGTCCCGCCCATGAAGCTCGCATTCGTCCTCGTTGTCGCCGCCGCCGCCCTCGCGGTTTCGGCCGGAGCCGAAGCGCGCGAGAGGCGGGCGTGCTGCGTCGTCGCCAGCGAGGGCCAGCCGACCTATCGCGGCCCCTGCCTGTTCCTGCCGCTCGGCGGCGGCTCCTTCTCGGTGAGGCCGGTCGGGCGGAGGCTGATGATCGGCGATACCACCGACGTCAGCGTCCAGATCCTCGCCCCGGGCGTCGCCGACGTGCGCGGCCTCACCGCAGGGGGAATCAACAGCCGCTGGGGCGAAGCGCTCCGGTCCGATCGCGACCGCGCCTGCTGGATCGGCGACGGCTTCAGCGTCTGCGCCTATTAAGCCGAGCGGCCCAGCATCTTCTCTGGTTTTACGACGCGGTCGAAGGTCGCTTCGTCGACCAGCCCCAGCTCGAGCCCCGACTCCTTCAGCGTCAGCCCTTTTTCGTGGGCGTTCTTGGCGATCTTCGCGGCATTGTCGTAGCCGATCTCGGGCGCGAGCGCGGTCACCAGCATCAGCGACCGGTTCATCAGCTCGGCGATTCTCTTCTCGTCCGGCTCCAGCTCGCCGAGGCAGCGGGCGGTGAAGCTTTCCATGCCGGTGGCGAGCAGGTCGATCGAGCGCAGCACGTTGGCGGCGATCAGCGGCTTGAACACGTTGAGCTCGAGATGGCCCTGAAGGCCGCCGACGGTGACGGCGACATGGTTGCCCATCACCTGGGCGGCGACCATGGTCAGCATCTCGGCTTGGGTGGGATTGACCTTGCCGGGCATGATCGAGCTTCCCGGCTCGTTCTCGGGCAGCTTGAGCTCGCCGAGGCCGCAGCGCGGGCCGGAGCCGAGGAGGCGGATGTCGTTGGCGATCTTGCTCAGCGAGACGGCGAGGACGTTGAGCGCGCCGGACAGCTCGACCAGAGTGTCGTGGCTCGCCAGCGCCTCGAACTTGTTGGGTGCGGTCTCGAAGCGCACGCCGGTGAGGCCGGCGATCTCCTTCGCGAAGGCCTCGGCGAATCCTTTCGGCGCGTTGAGGCCGGTGCCGACCGCCGTGCCGCCCTGGGCGAGCTGGTGGAGCCGCGGCAGCACGGCCTGGACGCGCGCGATGCCCATCTCGATCTGCGCCGCATAGCCGGAGAATTCCTGGCCCAGCGTCAGCGGCGTCGCGTCCTGGAGATGGGTGCGGCCGATCTTGACGATGTAGTCCCAGGCCTCCGCCTGCTGCCTGAGGCGGCGGTGGATGGTCTGGAGCGCCGGGATCAGCCGCCGGTGGACGGCGCGCGCGGCGGCGACATGCATCGCCGTGGGGAAGCTGTCGTTCGACGACTGGCCCTTGTTGACATGGTCGTTCGGGTGGACCGGGCTCTTGCCGCCGCGCTTGCCGGTGAGGATCTCGTTGGCACGGCCGGCGATCACCTCGTTGGTGTTCATGTTGGACTGGGTGCCCGATCCGGTCTGCCAGATGACCAAAGGGAACTGATCGTCGTGCGCGCCGCTCGCGACCTCGCCGGCCGCCTGCTGGATCGCCTCGCCAAGTTCCGCATCGAGGCCGCCCGAGCGGGCGTTGACCCGCGCCGCCGCCTGCTTGACGAAGCCGAAGGCGTGGACGATCTCGACCGGCATCGTCTCGCGCGGGCCGAATGGGAAGTTCTCGATCGACCGCTGGGTTTGCGCCCCCCAATAACAGTCGCCGGGGACGTCGATCGGGCCGAAGCTGTCGGTCTCAATGCGGGTGTTGCCGTAGGAATTCATCTTCTCACCTCGTCATGCTGAACTTGTTTCAGCATCCAGTTCCGGGCTCCGCGGACGCGGCGATATGGACCCTGAAGCAAGTTCAGGGTGACCGCCTGTGGGGACGGTCACTTCTTGCGGCTGAAGTCGATCGAGACGACGTTGGAGCCGTCCTCGACCGGCTCGGGCCGCGGCGGGTCGTTCTCCGCCTCCTCGTGCGCCTGCGGCCCCGCCTCATCGACCTGCGCCTGGAACTGCAGCGCGAAATTGACCGCCGGATCGACGAAGCCGGTGATCGCCGCGAACGGGATGACGAGCTTCGCCGGCGCCTGGTTGAAGCTGAGGCCGACCTCGAAGCCGTCGTCGCGCACCTTGAGGTCCCAGAAGCGGTTCTGGATGACGATCGTCATCTCGTCCGGAAACCGCTCGGAAAGGTGCTTGGGGATCTCGACGCCGGGGGCGGCCGTCTTGAAGGTGATGTAGAAATGATGGTCGCCGGGCAGCCGCCCCGACGCCTCGACCTCGCCGAGCACCCGCCCGACGACCGCGCGCAGCGCCTCCTGGACGATCTCGTCGTAGGGAATCAGGCTGTCGGGCGTGTCGTCGTTCATCCGGGCCATGTGGTAGCGCGGTCGGGGTGCGGGTCAAGCGCGTTGGACCTGCGCCAAATCAGTGCCTATCAGACTCGCGAGGAGGGAAAGCCGATGCCGGTCGACGCAACGCGGCCTTATGACGAGAGCAACGTCTTCGCGCGCATCCTGCGCGGCGAGCTGCCGTGCCGCAAGGTCTATGAGGACGAGCACGCGCTCGCCTTCCACGACCTCAATCCGGCGGCGCCGGTCCACATCCTCGTCATCCCCAAGAGGCCGTATGTGTCGTGGGACGATTTCTCCGAGAAGGGGACGGCCGAGGAGATCGCCGGCTTCGTCCGCGCCGTCGGGCGCGTGGCGCGCGAGCAGGGGCTGGTCGCGCCGGGCTACAGGCTGCTCGCCAACGTCGGGGCGCACGCCGGCCAGGAGGTGCCGCACCTTCACGTGCACATCTTCGGCGGCCGGCCGATCGGCCCGATGCTCAGCCGATAAGCGCTTGCTCCGCGCAAATCTGCCGCTAGGCTCCGCGCCCGAGCCGACCGGTCAGAGCCGGCGGCAAAGGGGAAGAGAGCCATGATCTTCGGCCGCGTAAAGCCTCTCGACGCGATCCTCGCCACCGCCGAACGAAAGGGGCTGCACCGGTCGCTGGGGCCGATCCAGCTCATCCTCTTCGGCGTGGGCTGCATCATCGGGACCGGCATTTTCGTCCTGACCTCGGTCGGCGCGCAGAAGGCGGGCCCGGCGCTGATGATCAGCTTCATCATCGCGGGCGCCGTCTGCATCGTCGCCGCGCTCTGCTATGCCGAAATCGCCTCCGTCGTCCCGGTTTCCGGCTCGGCCTATACCTACAGCTACGCCGTCCAGGGCGAGTTCCTCGCCTGGACCGTCGGCTGGGCGCTGCTGCTCGAATATGCGGTCGGAGCCTCGGCGGTGTCGGTCGGCTGGTCCAACTATTTCACGGACACAGTGCTCGCCCAATCATGGGGAGTGGAGTTGCCTGCCTGGCTGCGCGCCGGGCCGCTCGCCCTGGGCGGCCAGCCGGGAGGGCTGATCAACCTTCCGGCGGCGCTGATCGCGCTCATCGTCACCTTCCTCCTTATGATCGGGACGACCGAGAGTGCGCGCGTCAACGCGGTGCTGGTGGCGATCAAGGTGACGGCGCTCACCGCCTTCGTGGTGCTGACGCTGCCGGCGATCGACGGCGACAATTTCAGCCCGTTCATGCCGGGCGGCGTGTTCGGGGGATGGGGCACCGGCGTCGGCATGGTCGGCGCCGCGGCGACGATGTTCTTCGCCTATATCGGCTTCGACGCGGTCTCGACCGCGGCCGAGGAGACCAAGAACCCGCAGCGCAACGTGCCGATCGGCCTGATCGGCAGCCTCGCCATCTGCACGATCTTCTACATGCTCGTCGCCGCCGGCGCGATCGGGGCCGCGGGCGGGCAGCCGATCCTCGGTGCCGACGGCGCCCCGCTCTCCACCGGCTCGGAGGAGCTCGCCCGCCAGTGCGCCTTGCCGCAATATGCCGACGCGCTGGTCTGCTCGCGCGAGCCGCTCGCCCACGTCCTGCGCATGATCGGCTTCGGCACCATCGGCAACATGATCGGCTATGCCGCCTTCATCGCCCTGCCCTCCGTCATCCTGATCCTGATCTTCGGGCTGACGCGCATCTGCTTCGTGATGGCGCGCGACGGGCTGCTGCCGGAGCGGCTTTCGACCGTGCACCCCAAATGGCGCACGCCGCACATCGTGACCCTCGTCACCGGGTCCGTGATCGCGGTGCTCGCCGCCTTGTTCCCGGTCGGGCAGCTCGCCGACATCGCCAATGCCGGAACGCTCTATGCCTTCCTGATGGTCGCCGTCGCGGTCTGGATGTTGCGAGGCCGCGACCCGCACCGGCCGCGGCCGTTCCGCGTGCCGGCGATCTGGCTGGTCGCGCCGCTGACCATCCTCGGCTGCCTGTTCCTGTTCCTGAACCTGCCGACCGAAGCGCTGGTCGGGCTGCCGCTCTGGACGACCGTGGGCCTGCTCATCTACTTCCTCTACGGCTATCGCAAGAGCCACCTCGGCCGCGGCCTCGTCGAAGTGCACGAGCCGGAGATACACGACATCGAGCCCTCGATCCCCGGCGTCGACGAGCGCGACCCGCTCGATCCGCCGCGGCGCCCGCCGGGGCTCTGACGCCAGCCGGCGCGGGAAAGGGGAGGCTTCGGCCTCCCCTTTTTCGTTTGCACATCGGCCCTGCTCGGCTACCCCCAAGCAGCCAAGAGCAGCGGGAGGGGCGATATGACGGCGGCGGCTGAGGACCAGGCGGCGGCCTGGGGCGCGATCGACTGGATCACCAACGTCTCGGACTTCATCTGGGGCGGCCAGTGGGACGGCGCCGAGCTCGTGCCCTTCCCGCCGATGGTGATCGTGCTGCTGGGCATCGGCCTCTATATGATGGTCGGCCTTCGCTTCTATCCGATCCGCAAGCTGTGGCCCGCCTTCAAGGGCATCTTCACCAAGTCGGGCGACAAGAAATCGGGCGAGATCTCGCCCTTCGCCGCGCTGTCGACCGCGCTCTCAGGCCAGGTCGGCACCGGCAACCTCGCGGGGGTCGCCACGGCGATCGCATTGGGCGGCCCCGGCGCGATCTTCTGGATGTGGGTGACGGCGCTGATCGGCATGGCGCTCGCCTTCGCCGAGGGCGCGCTCGCCATCCGCTACCGCGAGATAACTCCGGAGGGCCACTATCGCGGCGGGCCGATGGCCTACATCACCTACGGCCTCGGGCCGAAGTGGAAGTGGCTCGCCATCCTCTTCTCGATCGGGACGCTCTTCTCGGCGGTCGTGACCGGCAACATGATCCAGGCCAATTCGGTCGGCGATTCATTCGCGCAGCTGACCGGCTGGGACGAATGGATCGGCGGCCTTATCGTCGCCGGCGTCGTGTTCATCGTCATCATCGGCGGCATCAAGTCGATCGGCGCGGTCGCCGAGAGGATCGTGCCGACGATGGCGATCGCCTATATCGCGATGGCGCTGATCGCGATCCTGATCAACATCGAGGACATTCCCCAGACCTTCGGCCTGATCTTCCACGGCGCCTTCAACCCTCAGGCGGCGACCGGCGGGTTTACCGGGGCAATGATCATCATCGCGATCCGCGCCGGCGTCGCCCGCGGCCTCTTCTCGAACGAGGCGGGACAGGGCTCGACGCCGATGGCGCACGCGGTGGCGCGCACCACCGACCCGGCGCTGCAGGGCCGCTTCGCCATGATGGGGACGTTCATCGACACGATCGTGGTGTGCACGATGACCGCGCTCGTCATCCTCACCGTCCAGGGCAGCTTCCCGGTCACCGACGCGGCCGGCACCGTGGTGGGCACGCAGGAGCATGCCTGGTCGTCGAGCCTGCGCGGCTTCGACATGACCGCCGGCGCCTTTTCGGCGGCCTTCCCAATGGCGCTGGGCCCGATCTCGGTCGGCGGCCTGGTCGCCTCGGTGGCGCTGATCCTGTTCGTCTTCACCACCCTGCTCACCTGGTCCTACTACGGCGAGCGGGCGATCACCTACCTCTACGACCAGTTCTCCGGGACGCGCCGCGGCGAGCAGGCGCTGCACATGCTGTGGAGGCTGCTGTGGTGCGTGATGATCTGGGTCGGCAGCTTCCAGGAGCTCGAGCTGGTCTGGCGGCTCGGCGACATCTCCAACGCGGCGATGGCGCTGCCGAACCTGATCGCGCTGGCGGCGCTGTCCGGCGTGGTGTTCGCGCTGGCGCGCGGCCACCGCGCCGCGGGGCGCGACCACGGCCGCGAGACGCCGCGCGAGCTGATCGAGGAGCCGGAGGAAGGCTGACGGGCAACCCACTCCGCCGGCGGGCGTTTGCCTCTTCGAAGGAGAGCGTCATGGCCACCCCGCCGCCGCCGGAGCTTCCGCCGCAGCCGTCCCAGCCCGGCCAGCCCGACATAGCGCCGCCCGAGATCCGGCCGCCGGCCCCTGACATCGACGTCCCCGCGCCGGCGCCGGACCTGCCGCCCGCACCCCCGCCGGGAACGCCGAGCGCTTAGCTTTCCTCCCCTGCAAATGCCTCGCAATCGCGGGGAGAGAAAGTCAGCCGAGTCGCTCGGCGACGAGCGCCTTCAGGTCCGCCTCGGGGCGGGCGCCGTAGTGCGAGATCACTTCGGCCGCGGCGATCGCGCCGACCCGCAAGCACTGGTCGAGCGGCCGGCGCTGGCAAAGCCCGGCCAGGAAGCCGGCCGCGAACAGGTCGCCGGCGCCGGTGGTGTCGACGACCTCCTCGACCGGCTCGGCGGGGACGTCGACGCGCGCCTTATCCTCGACCGCGAGCGCGCCTTTCTCGCTGCGGGTGACGACGAGCAGCGGCACCTTCGGCGCCACCGCGGCGATCGCCTCGTCGAGCTCCGCGCGGCCGGTCATCGCCTCGATCTCCACCTCGTTGGCGAACAGGATGTCGATGAAGCCGGCGTCGATCAGCCGCAGGAAGCCGTCGCGGTGCCGCTCGACGCAGAAGCTGTCGGAGAGGGTGAGGGCGACCTTGCGCCCGGCGCCGCGGGCGATCGAGATCGCCTGCTCCATCGCCGCGCGCGGCTTGGGCGGGTCCCACAGATAGCCTTCGAGATAGAGGATGGCGGCTTCCTCGATCTGCTTGGGATCGAGCGCGTCCGCCGGGAGGTGCTGCGAAACGCCGAGGAAGGTGTTCATCGTGCGCTGCGCGTCCGGCGTCACCAGCACCATCGAGCGCGCGGTCGGCACGCCGATGTCGATCGCGGGCGTGTCATATTCGACGCCGAGGCTGCGGATGTCGTGGCGGAATATATCGCCGAGCTGGTCGTCGGCGACCTGGCCGACGAACGCGGCATTCAGGCCCAGCGCAGCGACTCCGGCCATGCTGTTGGCGGCCGAGCCGCCGCTGATCTCGCGCGCCGGCCCCATATGCTCGTAGAGCCGTGTCGCCTCCTCGGCGTCGATGAGCCGCATCGAGCCTTTCTCGAGCCGCTCGCGGGCGAGGAAATCCTCGTCGATGGCGGCGATGACATCGACGATGGCATTGCCGATCGCGAGGACGTCGAGGCGGGAATCCGGCACGTGGGCTCTTCGGTTGGGGAAGGAAAGCGCCGCCCCTAGCCGCCGCGCCGCCGGAGCGTCAACCGAGGCATTGACCGCTGCGGCGGCCGCGGCAAAGCAGGCCGCCTGCACAAGCCGCTGCCGGCGGGCTCGGAAAGGATTGGCGATGACCGTTCCTCGTATCCTGCTGGTCGCCGGCTGGGCGGGAATCGTGGCAATCACCGTCTGGGCAATGGCCTCGCTTGGCCTCGCCGCCGGCGTGAGCACGTTCGTCGGCGACTTCGCGCATCCGTGGCGGGCGCAGTTCTATGCGGACCTTGAGCTGCAGCTCCTCGTCTTCGCCGGCTGGGTGCTGTGGCGGGAGCGCTCGCCCGCGCGCGGCCTCGCCTTCGCCGCGGCGACGATGCTGCTGGGCGCGCTGTTCACGCTGGCCTACCTGCTCGCCGCCAGCTTCAGCGCCAGAGGCGATGCGCGGGCGCTGCTGCTCGGCGCCCGCGCCTAGGGGCCGGCCCCTAGTTGGTGCAGCGCGCCGCGCGGCGGGCTTCGGGCAGCCGCTGGCGCAGGAAATCGCGCATGTTGGGATAGACGCTGGCAAGCTCGTCGTAGACGCGGCAGGCCTCCGGCCGCCGATTGAGCTGGGTGAGCGCCTGGCCGAGGAAGAACAGGCTGTCGGCGGCGCGCTCGCCCTGCGGGTTGTTCTGGTAGTTGGCGAGGAAGATCCGCGCCGCGCTCGCCGGCTTGCCGTCGTCGAGGAAGGCGCGGCCGGCGAGATTGTTCGCCCAGCTCGCCCAGCGGCTGCGCGGATAGCGCTCGGCCACCGCCTGCAGCGCCGCCTGCGCCTCTTCGTAGCGGCGGGCCTCCCACAGACGGTAGCCCGCATTGTAGGCTTCCTCGGCCGGGTCCGCGGCGCGCGCCGGCGCGGCGGGCTCCGCTCCGGCGGCCGCAGTGCGGACCGGCT
>JALYHK010000035.1 GCA_030776605.1 Pseudomonadota bacterium | reverse complement strand
GCCCCCTCGGGGGCGAATTTCAGGATGCTGAGGTGGTCGTCCGCTTCGAGCCCAAGCCCGCCCCTGATCGTACGGCGATGGTCGAGGACAACGGCTTCCTTCGCTTCCTCGACGAAGCGTCTGATCCGATCGGGCTGATTCGCCGGATCCGCACGCAGGCCGGCTCCACACTGGCCACTGGCGCACAGCTTATCGGCGTCGACTGGGGCGAGACGCGCGTCGATCCGGACCGGTCTCTGAACCGGCTGCATTGGCGGTGCCTGAACGGCGTGCTTGCGCTCCTCGATCCGATCGTCACCGCGCTGACGATGGCGGGCACGCCGCGCGAAGGACCTTTCGCCGCTCTGATCAACGCCGAGCTCGATGAGCTTCGCGGCGACGACGGCGCCGGCATCCCCCAGGAAAGGGATGCCACGGCGTGGCTGACCGACGCAGTGACAGGGGCGCTCGTTGCACCCGCCAACGAGGCAGGTCGCGCGAGGCTCGTTGCGCGCCTGTTCGGTCTTCACGATCAATTCGACCTGGCGCTCGAGGCGAAGCCGAATGGGCCAGGATACGAACTGGCCCAGCTGCCGAGCCTGACGGCAGCCGTCCTGGCGGCTCATGCCCTCGGCGCCGCGGCGAACGGCCGCTTCAAAGTGCCGGACTCGAATCCCTCCTGGAGCGATGATCTCGATCAGCAGCTCGACCGAGAGCTGGCGGCCTTCGCCCAGCAACTCGAGACGGAGCAGGGGACCGAGGACCTGATCCTGACTCTTTTCGACGCGTTGGCCCTGACGGACCAAAGCCTGGCTCAGCATTTGGGGATGCAGGGAGGCTTTCAGAAGTCAGCGCTCGGCGCCTTCCGGGCGGCCCTTGCGGGAAGCTTCAACGGCGCGGAGGCGGCGCGCCAGGCTTACGGCCAGATCGTAGAGCACTTCTTGACCCTGCATCTTCGCGGCTTGCTCGCACCGGGTACGCGCTGGGGCAGGGCGGAGCTGACCGACGCCCTCGCTGCAGCCGATTGGTTCGCACTGCGGCTTCGCGTGCGACCACCGGCCGGCGGCGCCCTGGATGCGTTCGCCGCGACACTGCCGATCGCCGGCACGACGCTCAGTGCCGCCGATGCCACCGCGCTGGTCGACCCCGATGGATGGCTTTCCGAATGCTATGAGGACGCACTGGCCGAGCTGACGGAGACCGGCGCGTCGAAGCGCAGGCGCGTCCCCGACTCCGTGCCGCAGCCGCTCGTGGTCCAGGTCGCGGTCGATCATGACATCTCCGACGCCGATCATTTCGCCGACCGCTACCAAGGAGTCGCCGTGCTGTTGCGGCGGGAGGCGGAACCTTGGACCTACGCGAACCTCGCCGTCCCAACATTGAAATTCCGGCCGGAAGGCGCCGCGGAGCTGCCGATCATCGTTCATCCGATCCGGCCGGCCACCGTCGACGGTCAGCGCAAGCTGGCGGTCGACTATCACGGCATTCCCCTCGCCTCTACGGACTTCAAGGCATCGGGCAGCACCGCCGGCGAAGAGGCCCTGCCCTTCTACACCTTCACCGACCCATGCGGCGCCGAACTTGACAGCGTCGGATATCGACGGCTCCCGGCGCTTGCTTACGGCACGCGTTACGCGATTGCCGCGCACGTCGTTTCCATGAGCGGGGCGCTGCCGGCCACGGTCGCGGATCCAGCCGTGCCGTGGCGGCCGGCTCCGCAGCCGTCCTTGCCCGCCGAAGCGCCTGGCGTCAGCCATTCGCGGGGGACGACCTACAGTCGAACCACCGGGATCGGTCAGGTGGAGCTCTTGGAAGCCGTCGGCGGCGGCGCGGCGCGCGCGGCTTTCGACGCCAAGATCGAGGGCGTCCAGCCGCTGAACCGGGATTATCCCAGGGATGGCCAGGTGACCGCTCGGGGCGGAAGCGCAAGCATCGATCTGTGGCGGGCCAGGAGCGGTGAAGGCCAAATCGCTCCTCCCCAGCCCAACCGCGAGGTGATCGCCGAGATCGCCGATATCTGGGGATGGGGCGGCTCCGGCCGGCTTGTCTTCGAGCTATTCCAGTCCGCCCAGGTGACGCCGGGAGATCAGCCGCTCGCGTCGTGGCCTTTGCGCATTGCCCGGCGGTTCGCCGGTGCTCGCCTGCGCCTTCAGCTAAGGCCGACCACGGCGACGCTGAAGATGACCGGCGCGGCGGATTGGCCAAACCCCGGCACGGCCGATGTGGCGTTGACGGACGAGCCGCTGTGGCTGCGCGCGCGGCTTGAGGCAGATCCGGACATCGTTCTGGGAATCAGCTTCACGCGGGTATCGGCGGTTTCCGGCGGGGAGACTTCGCCCAACGACCAAGGCTTCCTGCTGCTCGCGCCGAACCAGACGGATTGGAGCGGCGCTCCGAGCGAGACGCGGGCGACGGTCCGCTTCCCACGCATGACATTCCTGGATTTCGACCGCTGGTTGAGCAATCCTGCGCTCGCCCTTGCAGCGGCCGAGGGCGCCCTTGACGAGCTTCTAAAGATGCACGCGACGCTGATGGACGCGTTCGCATCCGAGGCCCTGGACGACAGCACCGCTCAGGGCCTGAGCCGGCTACCCGACCTGGCGGTCCGCAAGCTCCTCATCGAGCTCGTGCCGCTCGATGCCGCGAATGAGGCGCCCGAGGAAGCAGTCGGTTCCACCGCTGGCGATTTGTCGCTGGTGATCGACGTGCCGCCGATCGGCCGCTGCGCGCGCGAAGCCGCTAGCGGCTCCAATCCGGACGCAGGTCGATATCTCAAACGGATTGCGGATACCTATAAAATGAACGTCGTCGTGCGTGCGGGCGGTCCGCTGGGCCTCCTGTTCGACGACCAGGGGACGCTCAATGTGTCGGTACCCGAGGGCCGGGTGGCTCGACTGTCGGTGCGTGCGTTGGTCGACGCGACGCTGTTCACCGGCGATGCGCCCGTCATCGCGCCCGAGCTCGCGGCCTGGGCGGTGGACAATCGGACCGGCCATTATGTTTTCGATGGGGCCCATCTCACCGTGGAAACGATGTGCGACCTCGCACAAGCCGATTGGCCTGAGCTGGCCGAACAGCGGGTCGATATTAAGCCGGCGGGCAGGGATCGGCGATATGACCTGGTATCGCATGCAGCGGATCCCCTGGCTCCCCGCCCCAACGATTGGGCTTGGCGGCAGATTGGCGCGATCAGGGTCGACACCCAACGCTGGCGCTTCCTCGGCCACCCCATCCATCACTGGTTCGATCCGAAGAACTGCAGGTTCAGGCCGGCTCGTGAACCGGAGGAAGCAGTTTGGCCTGCTCTAAGGGTGCTGAGCAACCATACCAAAGGATTCGCCGACATCGAAGCATTCGAAAGGGAGGCGTTCCTCGGACGGAGCGACGTCGACGGCGATCAGCACGCGACCCTGCTGCGCCCGGAACCTTCCATGACTGTCCTCCAGTCGTTCGAATGGGAGCAGCCGTCGGCAACGATGTTCCGGCACAAGGTGACGCTACGGAGCCGTTATGCTGGAGCGCTGCGCAACCGATCCGCGGCGATTCAGGTCGTCCACGACGAGCTGATGCGGGACGGAAAGTTGATCCGTCGGCCGCTCGGCGATTGGATCCGCGTCGCGATGCTCGCCGATGCTTCGCGGCTGGAGCTCACCCGCCCTCAATTGCGGGCGCTGATACCGCTGACTTCGTCGCCGGATCGGCCGGGCGCTCCGCCCGTCATGGCATTCCTCGCCGAGCATCCGTTCGCGCATGGCGGCCTGGCCGATCGGATTGGAGCCGAGGTCAAGACCGGGTTCAGCTTCAGGACGCAGAACCAGCGGCTGACCCTCGAAGATTCGCGCAAGGAATTCGGTCCTGACCCGCGCCTGACTTACGACGCGACCCCGCCGGAAGCGGCGAGCGCGGTCTCGCTGGCGGTGGAGGGGCCGATCGGCCTGACCTTCGATAGCGAGTCGGTTGCGGCGCCCGCCTTCGCGAACACCGCGCTGGTGCTGTCCCCGACCTACCTGAAGGACCTGGCCTCGGCGGCTCCTCCGGAGGAACATTTCGTCAGCATCTCGATGAGGCGTTATCTCGACCATCGATGGACCGTCACGACCGATGCTGTTCCGCCGCCGGACAAGCTCCCCGCCACCTCCGCTTGGTGGATCGAGCTTGAGCCCGCCGCGAGTGCCGAACTCAAATGCGGCGACACGCTGCTCGCGCGGATTGAACAGGAGAATGGGGACTGGGTCGCGCGGGTCGGCTACCAGGCCGTCTTGCCGGACAGCCCCCCGCCTTTGGATCCCCGTCCGGTCGTGGCGCGCGTTGCGCAGAAACAGGGACGCAGCATCGCACTGCTTCACCAGCCGCTCGACGAAGGGCGTGGCGCGCTGTCGATCTTCCTGCTGCAAAAGCGGGTCGACGCAGAGCCGGAACGCGCACCGTTCATGCTCGCGAGCTACGAGTGGAGTCTACGCAGCAGCAATCCTCGCGCCGACAACGAACCGCGGACCAAGCCGATCGCCGAGTATCTCACAGTTCCGCCCTCGGCCACGACACATGCCGTCAGGGCCAGCGCGGCCACCGCGATGAGCTGGGCCCGGACCGGAGTGGATGCGACTCATCTTTATGTGGCGAAGCCGGGCTCGGCTGCGCTCGAACCGGCGTCGGTCGAGCCCATGAAGCTCGTCCGGCGCGATGATCGGTCGATGTTCGTGAGGGCGGATGACGGCAGCCCACGATGGCTGCGTTCAAAATTATCCGCCTCCCCCTTTCCGCTCCACGTTCACCGCCACCTCGCGATCCTTCTGACCGGTCCCGCGCCCGGCTTTGGAGCGCCGGCAGAGGCCTTCCTCCATGCCCGGCTGGCGCCGGCGCTCGCGTTGCCGATCGCGAGCAAGGATGCCGCGACGCGGATGCGGGTTGTCGAGTTCGAGCTTCCCGCTCACCCGATGGGGAGTGGCCTGCCCGACGGCGACAAACCCTCCGCGCAGCGCTTCTCCCGCGCCGTGTTCGACCTCGCCGCCACTGGCGCCGGCCGCGGCTCTGCAGATGCCGGCCTGCTGATCTGGGTTCGTCCGCTGGGCGGGTTTCGCACGATGAGGGCCGGGACCTCCATCAGCATGAAAGTGAAGTGGAGTTCGGCCGGCGGGCAAATCCCTGGCGGCGGGGCAGCCTTTGTCGAGGTGGGGACGGGCGTTGCCGTCGAGCTGGTCCAGATCCTGCTCTGGTTACGCAAGGGTCAGCTGATCGCTGCCGCCCTCGACATAGAGGGCGTTCTCCGGCCACTGAGCGGCACCCTGCGTCGCGCCACTGCGGCAGGGGAGGCCGCCGAGTTGCCGCCGCTCGCGGCTCTCGAGACGCTGACTTTCGAGGAGCTTAGACGCTCGCATAACGGCACCGTCGATACCGGCGAGCTCTGGGCGGACATTTCGATGATCACTGCCACTCAGGCGCCCGCCGCGCGGTCTGCAGACGAGAGTCCCTTTGCCGCCGTTCCGCTGCCACTGGACCGGCTCTTCTCCGACGACGGTCAGCCGGAGGCGGCAAGCATCGCCGATGCCGTCGGCTTGGAAGCGCTGCGCCGCCAGCCGGAGGTGGAGGCGCGGATCGTCGCCGTAACGCCGCCGATCAGTCTGGGAGGGTCAGGGTGATCCTCTTACGGGTGCTACTTCAAACGGCCGGGACCGAGATCGGGCGGTCTCCGAGAGCCTTTTACATCGACGAACGGAGCGTCGCCGGCGGGCGGCGAGACAGACCGAGCCGCCACGGGACGAGCCTGGCCTGTCCCTCCTCTAGCCGCGTCAGAGCTTCACATCGCCCTTTGCCTGAAGCGCCTTCAGCATGACGGCCGCGCCGCACTGCTTCGACACAGCGTTCGGGTCCCATTCGTGGTCGCGCACGTATTTGCCCTTCGAATAGTGGTTTGAGAAGGACCACAGATAGGGGGTGTTGATGCCTTTGCGGCGCGAGCCGAACCCGTTGAAGCTCTCCCAGCGGTAGAGAGCGCGCGCGACGGACCAATCCTTGGCGTTTGCGAAGCCGTCATAGGTCATTGCATCCACGGCGCTGGAGACCCAGTCGCTCGGCGGGTTCCACTTTTCCGGCCGGCCCGCCGGCACCTGGACGGTGCGGGCGGAGAGCGGATCGCCGTTGTGGAGGTGCCGAGTGAAACTGAAGCTCGCCTCCAGCCCGTGCGTGATCCCGACGAACCACCACGGCACGCCGATCCGCGCTTCGACCTCCTCGTAACGGGCGCGGCCCTTGAGTAGCATGTTCCGATGCCACTCCACCACTGATGCGTGCTCCGCCTTGACCTTGCAGGTCGCGTAGAGCTGTTCATACCCGGCCTTCAGTTCCTCGAACTTCGGCCGGGGCGTTTCCGCCGTGTCTGCGGGCCCTTCCAGCTCCTCCCCGCCCTGCTCCCGGCGGTCGCCGCCGCGCTGCTCCGAAGCGAAGGCAATTAGCAGGCCGTCGGCGGCATCGCGCAACGCGATCAGGCGCGGCAGCAGATCCGCGCCGCTCTCCTTGGCGGCGAAGGGCGGCGCGATCGCGGCGAGCGCGGCCTCGATCGGATGGAACTCGGTCTTGCCAGGCGCTTCGTCCGACTGCAGCCCCTCGTTCTTGCTGAAGGCGGCATCGATTTTCCACGGAGCGGTGGAGTCGTAATGCGCCTTGTCCGACTTCACGGACAGGTGGACGTGCTTGGTGTGCGGGTTCTTGCCCGTATAGGCGCGCCACGTCCACGCCGGCACCGATCCCTTCGGCGCCGAGCTGGCGATCCGCTTGTTGGAGATGATGTACTTGATGCGCGGATCCTTGCTCTGGCGCAGCACCTCCGCGAGACGCCCGGCGTCGCAGCCGCCCTTGGGATCGTGGGTGAAATCGCGCGCGGTGACGACGCCCTTCGCACCGTCCGACACCCAGGGATTGTGATCGGAGTTACGGCCGCGGTGGGCGCCATCGCCGATGCCGCCGTCGCTGATCTTGCTGCGGCCCGGTGCGGCCTTGTTGATCTGCTTGCGCAGCGTTTCGAGCGACTCCGCGACGCGCCACTGGGCGGGCCCTTCGGCATTATCCTCGGCGCCAACCGGGCTTGCGGCGTCCTCGCGGTTCAGTTCGGCGTCGAAATCGACGTGGAGGTCCGCGTCGGCTTCCGGGCCGATTTCCCGCGCGGGGCCGGCGTGGGGATCGTCCGAGGCGCCGGCGGCAGGGCTGCTGCTGCCCGTGGTGTTGTTGGTGGCCATGTTCAGTCTCCGGTGATGGTAGGATTGAATTCGCCTGCCGGCGCAGCGTCATATCGTCAGGTCGTCGAGCGCTTCGATCGGGACGAATAGCGGCTCGCCGGCACTCAGCGCTTCCTCGCCGCGGCGGGCGAGCGGGTCGGCGTCGGCATAGGCGCTGAAGTCGTAGCCGGTGGCGGCGGCGAGGTCCCGGACGGCAAACTGGAAGGTCCGGTAGTCGCCGAACTGGAAGCCTTCCACCGCCTCGCGCTGCGACCGCTTCTGGAGAAGATCGCGGATCAATTGCCCTTGGCTCAGGACGTAGGCTGTGGCGCGCAGGGATGCGTCGCCCTTGCCGAGGGTGACGACCAGCTTCCAATATTCGAGCGGCACCAGCGCACCGTCGATGACGATTTCGTCTTCGGGGGCGTCGTCGGGGCGCAGGATCGGGCCGGTGAAGACGCACGCCTTGAATCCATGCGTCCGGGCGCTGTCGAGGATGTAGTTTTCCAGTCCCTGCCACAGCTTCTTGCCCTGGTTCAGCTTGGAATGCTGGGCGCACGCGTTGACGTAATGGAAGGTGTCGAGGTCGGCGACCTTCGCCTCCTCCTCGCTGCCGTTCGGGTCCCAATTGGGATCCTCGCGGCGGACCATGTGCCCGCGGTCAATCTCAAGGTCGGCGAAATTGCTTGCCCCGAGTTGTATCTCGTTGGGGATCCGGCCGTCGGAGAACCATTGATCGTCGCCGCGCTTGATCCGGATCGCGTGTTTCCCGTCGATGTTGACGGCCGTGATCAAGGGCAGCTTGTGCTCGGCCGAATATTTCACGCCGAAATGGCGATAGCGAAGCTCGTTCGGTTCGGGCGGATTGTCCGACGGGGCAGCCAGCGTTTCGGCGAGGTCCCGAGGCAGACCGGGCCAAGGCGTCTCGGCACCCAGGAAGTTGACGTCGAATCCCTCCCGACCGACGAAGAACTTGGCGTCGTGATGGGCGTCCCGCTTTTCCGTCCCCTCCTGTGGAGGGAGGCGCTCGGCGGTGCTGATCGCGCCCGTCCTGAGCAGCTTCTTCAGCGTCTCGACGCCCACGGCGGCGTTATATTGGCCGTACTTGCCGCTAAAGTGCAGGCCGACCACCTTGAGGTGCTCTAGGCTCAGTACCGGGCTGCCCGAATTGCCGCCGAGGGTGGTGGCGTCGTGCCTAAGCACGGAGCCGTCGCTCAGCGTCTGCATGACGAAGCCTGGCGCGAAGCGCTTCACTTCGTAGAGGTCGCGGAAGTAGCGCGCCTGGTCACCGTCATTGTTGCGGCTGTCATAGGCGGGATAGCCGATGACAGCGATGAGGTGGTCGCGCTCGGCCTCGCCCTCGGCAAGTTCGAGCGGCGCCGGCAGCGGGAAGGAGGCCGCGTCGATGCGCAGCAGCGCGACGTCGGCCGAGCTGTCCTCGGCGAGATATTCGACCGCGGCGACGTCGGCGGTTTGCGAATCGCCGGCGCGGGTGTCGACTTCTTCGTTGAAATCAATTTTGGCGCCGTAGGGCACACCCGTGGGGGCGCGCATGAAAACCGCGCGGCCGTTCGCCTTACGCCGGGCAACTTCCTTGGCGACGTGGCGATTTGTGGCGACGATCAGCGAGTTGTTGCGCCGCTCGATCGCCCAGCCGGTGCCGCCCCACTGCATCCCGTGGTTGACGAACTCGACGC
>JALYHK010000034.1:5094-8901 GCA_030776605.1 Pseudomonadota bacterium | reverse complement strand
GCCGGGGCCCAGCGGCCGAGCGCGACATAGGCGAGGCCGAGGCATTGGCGGGCGTGAAGGCCGCCGCCCTCGACCCGCCATGCGTTGGCGGCCTCGACGGCGCGCTCGGGGGCGCTGCGGACGAGCTCGAGGCAGCTCTGGAAGCGGCTCTGATCGGGCGTCGGCGCGGCCGGCCCCTGGGCCAAGGCGAGGGCGAGAAGGATCGGGGTCACAGCAGCTCCATCAGGCCGTCCACGGTCGCGATCAGCAGCGCGATGTCCTGCGGGCGCGACAGCCGGTGGTCGCCGTCCTTGACGAGGATCGTCTGCACGTCGGCTGAACGGAGCCGCTCGGCGAGGTCGAGCGACAGGCGCCAGGGGACGTCGGGATCGGCCTGGCCGTGGAGGAGGCGCACCGGGCAGTCGACCGCGACCTCGCTGCCGAGCAGGAGGTGCCGCTCGCCGCTTTCCCAAAAGGCGCGGCTGGTGACATAGGGCTGGTCGCCATAGGGCGAGGCGACGGCGAGGCGCCCGTCGTCGCGGATCGTCCTTTTCTCCTCCTCGCTGAAGCCCCAGGAGGTGAAGTCCGGCGTTGCCGCAATGCCGACGAGGCCGGCGACGCGCGCGCGGCGCGCGAGCGCGGCGAGCAGCATCAGCCAGCCGCCCATCGACGAGCCGACGAGCACCACCGGGCCCTCCGCCGTCTCGTCGATCATCGCCAGCGTGTCGGCGAGCCAGTCTTCGAGGCGCTGCGCCTCGAAATCGCCGCCGCTCGCGCCGCAGCCGCCATAGTCGAAGCGGATCATCGCCCGGCCCTCGCGCCCGGCCCAGCCGTCGAGCGCGGTCGCCTTGCCCCCCTCCATGTCCGACATGTAGCCGGCCAGGAAGAGAATCGTCGGCCCACGCCCGCGCCGCCGGCGATAGGCGAGGCGGCGGCCGGGCGGCCTCGCAAGCATCGAAGGTCCCGTCATGTGCCGCCTCTAGCACAGCCGGGGCTGGAGCGAGCGCATCTCTCCCGCTACATGCGCGCCACGATGACGCAGCACTTCAAGGTCACCCTTCCCGACGGCTCGGTCCGCGAGGTCGAGCCGGGCACGACTCCGGCCGACGTCGCCGCGGCGATCGGGCCGGAGCTGGCGAAGGCGGCGCTCGCCGCGCGCGTGAACGGCGAACTGAGGGACCTCAACCGGCCGATCGAGGGCGACGCGGCACTCGAGCTCGTCACCGCGCGCGACGAGGCCGAGGCGCTCGAGCTCGTCCGCCACGACTATGCCCACGTCCTCGCCGAGGCGGTGCAGAACCTGTTCCCCTCAACCCAGATCACCTTCGGCCCGGCGACCGAGGACGGCTTCTACTACGATTTCGCGCCGCCGCCCGGCCGCGGCCCGTTCACGGAGGAGGACCTGCCCGCGATCGAGGAGGAGATGCGCCGCATCATCGCCCGCGACGAGCCGCTGGTGCGCGAAGTGTGGACGCGCGACCAGGTGCGCGACTTCTTCGAAAGCCAAGGTGAGACCTTCAAGGCCGAATGGGTGATGGAACTCCCCGAGGACGAGACCATCACCATGTACCGCACCGGCGACTGGATCGACCTTTGCC
Source organism: Pseudomonadota bacterium (assembly GCA_030776605.1). Lineage (GTDB taxonomy): Bacteria > Pseudomonadota > Alphaproteobacteria > Sphingomonadales > Sphingomonadaceae > Allosphingosinicella. Next base: position 7,324 of record JALYHK010000034.1, on the reverse strand, counting down.
GAGGGCCGCACCTCCCCTCGACCGGAAGGCTCGATCCCCACGCCTTCAAGCTGACGCGCGTCTCGGGCGCCTACTGGCGCGGCGATCAGAAGAACGCGATGCTGAGCCGCATCTACGGCACCGGCTGGCTCACCCGGAAGCAGCTCGAGGCGCACCTCGCCCGGATGGAGGAGGCGGCCAAGCGCGACCATCGGCGGATCGGTCAGGAGATGGACCTGTTCCATCTGCAGCCGGAAGCGCAGGGGTCGGTGTTCTGGCACCCGAAGGGCTGGGCGCTGTGGCGGGCGCTCGAAGCCTATATGAGGCGCCGCCTCGATGCCGCCGGATACCGCGAGATCAAGACGCCCCAGCTGCTCGATGCGAAGCTCTGGGAGGCCTCCGGCCATTGGGCGAAGTTCCGCGACGGCATGTTCATCGTGCCGGACGAGATCCCGTCGATGGAGGAGGACGCGCCGATCCTTTCCGGCGAGGCGGATCTGATGGCGCTGAAGCCGATGAACTGCCCGGCGCACATCCAGGTCTTCAAGCAGGGGATCAAATCCTATCGCGACCTGCCGATCAGGATGGCCGAGTTCGGCTGCTGCCACAGGAACGAGCCGCACGGCGCGCTCCACGGCATCATGCGGGTGCGCCAGTTCACCCAGGACGACGCCCATATCTTCTGCACCCGCGAGCAGGTCGCGCAGGAGACCAAGGCCTTCTGCATGCTGCTCGACCGGATCTACCGCGACCTCGGCTTTCCCGATTATGCGGTGAAGCTGGCGACGCGCCCGGAGATGCGGGTCGACGACGACGCGGCGTGGGACCTCGCCGAGGCGACTCTCGAGGAGGCGCTGAAGGCGACCGGCCTCCCCTACGAGATGCTGCCGGGCGAGGGCGCCTTCTACGGTCCGAAGCTCGAATTCCACCTGACCGACGCGATCGGGCGGACCTGGCAGTGCGGCACGCTCCAGCTCGACCCGTTCATGCCCGGCCGCCTCGGCGCCTCCTATGTCGGCGAGGACGGCGAGCGGCGGCTGCCGCTGATGCTGCACCGGGCGATCCTCGGCACGTTCGAGCGCTTCCTCGGCATCATGATCGAGAATTACGCAGGGCGATTCCCGCTGTGGATGGCGCCGGTGCAGGCCGTCGTCGCCACTATCGTCTCGGACGCCGATGGCTATGCGCGCGAGGTCGAATCGCGGCTGAAGGCGGCGGCGATCCGCGTCGAAGCCGACCTGAGGAACGAGAAGATCAACTACAAGGTCCGCGAGCACAGCCTGGCCAAGGTCCCGTACCTCCTCGTGGTCGGGAAGCGTGAGGCGGAGGAGGGCACGGTCGCGCTGCGGCCGCTCGGCGAAGGCGCGAGGCAGGAGGTGCTGGCGCTCGACCCCGCCATCGAGCGGCTGCGCGAGGAGGCGACGCCGCCGGACCTGCGCGACGTCTGATCCGTCGCGCGTCCTCCCGGCAACAGGCACGGCGGAAAAGCAGGGCCTTGGTGCGGCCCGTCTTTCATTCGGGGGCGGGAGCGACTACCTCTTCCCGTTCGATCCAATTTCGATGGAGATAGTGCTATACGTCCGCCCATGATCCGGCGCCCGGTCGCGCCGCCGCTGAACGGCCCTCGCTACAACGAATTCATCTCCGTGCCCAAGGTGCGCGTGATCGATGATAACGGCGAGAATCTGGGCATCATGCTCACCGCCGAGGCGATCGAACAGGCCGCCGAGGCCGGGCTCGACCTCGTCGAGGTCTCCCCCAACGCCGATCCGCCCGTCTGCAAGTTCCTCGACGTCGGCAAATTCAAATATGAGGCGCAGAAGAAGGCCAACCTCGCCCGCAAGACCCAGAAGACGCAGGAGATCAAGGAGATCAAGATGCGTCCGAACATCGACGATCACGACTATGACGTGAAGATGAAGAAGGTCTTCGCCTTCATCGACGAGGGCGACAAGGTGAAGGTGACGCTGCGCTTTCGCGGGCGCGAACTGGCCCATGGCGAGCTCGGCATGCGCCTCCTCCAGCGCGTCCAGGAGGACGTCGCGCAGACCGCCAAGGTCGAGCAGCACCCCCGCATGGAGGGGCGGCAGATGCTGATGGTGCTCGCGCCCAAGTAGTCCGCGCAAATGCCCCGGCCGCGCAAGGCCAGCTTTCCGTAGCGGCAGCCGCCGAAGCGGCGGAAAATCAAGTTTCTCTCTGAAACGCAACATGTTGCGCAAATGCCATATGGCGGGCGGGAGCTAAGGGATTC
>JALYHK010000034.1:0-5084 GCA_030776605.1 Pseudomonadota bacterium | reverse complement strand
CCTGGGAGGGGTATCAAAATGCCGAAATCCTATTGGCTGCTGTCCGCCGGCCTGGTCGCGCTCGCCGCGCCCGCCTACGCCCAGCCCGCCGGCTCGCCCGAGGACCTGCCGGTGGAGTCGCCGACCGACGCCGCCTCCGTCCAGGACGGGCCCGAGCAGCAGCGGGACGCCGGCGCGCCCGACATTGTCGTCACCGCGCAGGGGCGTCGCCAGATCCTGCAGGACGTGCCGCTCGCCGTCTCGGCGGTCTCGGGGCAGTCGCTGCAGAACAGCGGCGCGACCGACATCCGCCAGCTCAACCAGCTCGCCCCGTCGCTGCTCGTCTCCTCGACCGGCACGGAGGCCAATGCCGCGCCCCGTATCCGCGGCATCGGCACGGTCGGCGACAACCCCGGCCTGGAAAGCTCGGTCGCGGTGTTCATCGACGGCGTCTACCGCTCGCGCGCGGGCGTCGGCATGAACGAGCTCGGCGAGATCGAGCGAATCGAGGTGCTGCGCGGGCCTCAGGGCACGCTGTTCGGCCGCAACGCCTCGGCCGGCCTCATCCACATCATCAGCCGCCGCCCGGAATTCGACTTCGGAGGCTCGGTCGAGCTCAGCTACGGCAATTACGATCTCATGCGCGGTCAGGTCGGCCTCACCGGGCCGATCGCCGATTCGCTCGCCTTCCGGATCGACGCCGTCTACGTCCGGCGCGACGGCTTCTACGACGTCATCAACGCGGCCGGGGGGACGGAACGCGAGGTCAACGACCGCGACCGCCTGTTCACCCGCGGACAGCTGCTGTTCGAGCCGAACGATTCGCTGTCGATCCGGCTGATCGGCGACTATACCACCCGCGAGGAGAGCTGCTGCGGCGCTGTCTACATTTCCACCCTGGAAACCTTCGACCCGACGCCCGGCGTCGCCGGCGACTTCGCGGTCCGTCAGCCCGGCGCAGGCGGTTCTCCCAGCGGGAACCGGATCGTCGACGTGATGCGCAGCATGGGCGCGATCTTTCCGCCCAACCCGTTCGACCGCGACATCGCGATTACGCCGGGCCGCACCTATCGCGGCGACACCAGGGACTGGGGCGTATCGGCCCAGGTCGACTATGATTTCGGGGCCGCCCGCCTGACCTCGATCACCGCCTACAGGGACTATTATGCCGAGGCGCCGTCGGACACCGATTACGGCAATCTGGACATCCTCTACCGCGCCCGCGATGCCAACGTCGCTTTCCGCGGCTTCGAGACCTTCACCCAGGAGCTGCGGCTTCAGGGCTCGGCCTTCAACGGCTTCCTCGACTGGCTGGTCGGCGGCTATTTCGCGAACGAGGATCTCCACGTCCGCGACAATATCCGCTTCGGCACCCAATATGGCGCCTTCGCGGCCTGCCGACTGATCGCGACGATCAATCCCAATCCGGTGCTGCGCAACCCGGCGGCGCCGGGCTGCATGAGCCCCATCGGCCGCGGCGCGCTTACTGGCGCGTTCGGCGCCGCCGCGCCGATCATCCTCGGCGGCATAGACCGGCTGAGCACCGTCAACGACGTGGGCGACAATCCGTCCAACTATTTCCAGGACAGCCGCAACTGGGCGCTCTTCACCCACAACATCTTCAACCTCACGGACGCGGTCAGCCTCACGCTCGGCCTGCGCTACACCAGCGAGAACAAGGACTTCAGCGCGAGGTTCAACAACACCAACACGGTCTGCCCCGCGCAGCAGGCCTTCTTCGCCCCGTTCCTGAGCGGCGGCGCGGCGGCGCTGCCGGCCTCGCTCCAGCCGCTCGCCGGCGGCATCGTCAACCTCACCTGCCAGGGCAATTCTTCGGCCTCGCTCAACGCGCTCAACCTCAGCGACGAACGCGACGAGGACGAATGGACCGGCACCGCGGTGCTCTCGTACCGGCCCAATCCGACGTGGCTGCTCTACGGAAGCTATTCGCGCGGCTACAAGGCGGGCGGCTTCAACCTCGACCGTTCGGCGCTCGGCAACCCGATCTTCGCGCCGAACGACCCGCGCCAGGCGGCGACGGGCGGCTTCGGCACCCATAACCTCCACTTCGACGCCGAGATCGTCGACGCCTTCGAGCTCGGCTTAAAGTACACGCGGCGCAACTTCATCTTCAACGTCGCCGCCTTCCACCAGCTCTTCTCGAGCTTCCAGCTCAACACGTTCAACGGCTCGGTCTTCCTGGTCCAGAACGTAAACGGCTGCGGCGCCGCGCTCGGCAACACCACGTTCAACAACATCAGCATGCCGGCCGATCAGGATCCGTCGCCGGCGACCGGCCGCTGCGATCCGGACGACGTCGAGGCCGGCGTGCTTTCGACCGGCGTCGAGCTCGAGGCGGCTTTCTACCCGCGGCGGGACCTGCAGCTGACCGGCGGCATCACTTGGGCGAACACCCGCTACCGCGACGACTTGGTGGGCCGCGACACGGGCGCGCCGCTCGACCCGTCGCTGTTCCTGCTGCCGGGCGACAACCTCTCGAACGCCCCCGAGTTCGTCGTGACCAGCTCGATCACCTGGACGCCGCGGCTCGGCGCCGGCGGGCTGACCGGCCTCGTCTACGTCGACCAGCGCACCACGTCCGACTACAATACGGGCTCCGACCTGTTCCCGGAGAAGGAGCAGGACGGATATACGATCGTCAACGCGCGCATCGGCATCAGGGGGCCCGAGCAGCAGTGGGCGCTCGAGCTGTGGGCGCAGAACCTGTTCGACGTCGACTATCAGCAGGTCGCGTTCAACACGCCGTTCCAAGGCAGCATGTCGCGTGCCCACGTCCAGCGCTGGGGCGCCCCGGTCGGGCCTAATCCGGTGAACGCCGCGACGGCGAACCAGCTCTTTTCGAGCTTCCTCGCCGAGCCGAGGACCTTCGGCGTGACCGGCCGCTTCCGCTTCTGAGCGGGCCCAGGGGAAGGAGGCCTCCGCCGGCAGCGGCGGGGGCCTTTTTCCTGCGCCTCAGGCGGCGCGGCGGCGGTCCTCCTCGCCGGAGCGGGCCGCCTTGAGCAGCCGCCCCTCGAGCGCCTTCAGCCGCGACGGGCTCTCGATCTTCGCGCCCTGGAGGTCGGTCAGGTAGAAGACGTCGACCGCGCGTTCGCCGTAGGTCGCGATATGCGCCGAGTGGACCACGGCCCGCGATTCGAACAGCGCGCGGGCGAGCGCGCTGAGCAGCGCCGCCCGATCGCGGGCGTTGACCTCCACCACTGTGTAGCGGCTCGAGGCGCCGTTATCGACGAACACCGCCGGCTGGATTCGGAACGCCTCCGCGCGCGGCAGCGGCAGCGCCTTGTCGCGCAGCCGCTCCATCGGCGGCTCCTCGCCGTCGGCCGCCGACGTGACCGCCTCGTCAAGGCGCCTCAGCTGATGGGGATCGTCGAACGGCGCGCCGCGGGCGTCCTGGATCAGGAAGTTGTCGAGAGCCATCCCGTCGTTAGTGGTGTGAATGCGCGCGTCGATGATGTTTCCCCCGGCGAGGCTGATCGCCGCTGCGAGCCGATAGAATAGTCCGGGCCGGTCCTTGGTGTAGACGGTGACGAGGGTGGCGCCGCGCTCCGCCTGGATGCTGACCGCGAGCGGCTTGGCGCGCTTCGGGTAGCGGTCCGCGGCATCGACGAAGCGGGCGTTCTTCTCGAGCACGTCGAGCGGCTCGGCCAGCCAGTAGGAATCGGCGAGCCGCCAAGCGAGGCGGGTGAAGTGCGGGTCGTCCCAACCGAGCCGTTCGCCGAGCTCCGCCTGGATTGCCGCCACGCGATCAGCTCGGCCCTTCTGCTTGTGGCCGAGCCGGAGCAGCTCCTCGGCAGCGTCGAACAGCGAGCGCAGCAGCTGGCCCTTCCAGCTGTTCCACACGCCGGGCCCGACCGCCCGTATGTCGACGACGGTGAGCAGGAAGAGGAGGCGAAGCCGCTCGAGGCTCTTCACCCGCTCCGCGAAATCCTGGACGGTCTGCGGATCGGCAATGTCGCGCTTGAAGGCGGTGGCGGACATCAAAAGGTGCCAGCGCACCAGCCATGCGACGGTCTCGGTCTCGGCATCGCTGAGGCCGAGCCTCGGGCATAGCTCGCGCGCGACCTCGGCGCCGAGCAGGCTGTGGTCGCCGCCGCGGCCCTTGGCGATGTCGTGGAGCAGCACCGCGACGTAGAGCGCGCGGCGCGATGCGATCCGCCGCGTCAGGGCGGTGGCGAGCGGATGTTCGTCCTTGAGCTCGCCCTTTTCGACCCTGGCAAGCAGGCCGATGGCGCGGATCGAATGCTCGTCGACGGTATAGTGGTGGTACATGTCGAACTGCATCTGCGCGACGACACGGCCGAAATCGGGCACGAAGCGGCCGAACACGCCCGCCTCGTTCATCCAGCGGAGCACCGTCTCCGGGTCGCGGGGCGAGGTAAGGACATCGAGGAACAGGGCGTTGGCGCGCGGATCGGCGCGCACCCCGTTGTCGATCAGCTTGGCCTGCCGGGCGGCGGCGCGCATCGCCAGCGGGTGGATCTCAAGGCCGTAGCGGTCCGCGAGCGCGAACAGCTCGATGAGCCGCACCGGATCCTCGCCCAGGAACGCTTCCGAAGGGAGGGCGAGGCGGCCGCGGATCAGCAGAAAGCCGTTGAGCCTGCCGGGCCGGCGCTGGATCGCCGGGAGCAGGAAACGGGCGCCGCGGCGGGCGAATTTCTCGTCGAGATGGGCCAGGAACAGGCCGGTGAGGTCGCCCACCGTCTTCGCGTGGAGGAAATAGTGCCGCATGAACCGCTCGACCGGCGGCGCGCCCGGGCGGTTGGCGTAGTTCATCCGCGCCGCGATCTCCCGCTGGTAGTCGAAGGTCAGACGCTCCTCGGCGCGGCCGGCGACGATGTGGAGGTGGCAGCGCACCGCCCAGAGGAAGCGGCCGGCCTTGCGGAACTGCCTCAGCTCCTCCGGGGTGAAGAGGCGTTGTTCGACCAACTCGTCGAGAGACTCTGCCTGATAGGCGAACTTGCCGATCCAGTAGAGGGTGTGAAGATCGCGCAGGCCGCCCTTGCCGTCCTTGACGTTGGGCTCGACGACGTAGCGGCTGTCGCCGAGCCGGCGGTGCCGCGCCTCGCGCTCGGCGAGCTTCTCGG
>JALYHK010000033.1:1166-8915 GCA_030776605.1 Pseudomonadota bacterium | reverse complement strand
GTCCGGGCTGGTCGAGGCGCAGGCGCTGCCGCTCGAGCCGGGGGAAATCGAGGCGATCGCGGCGCGGCTGCGCAGCCTCCACCGCACCCGCGCGCATCCGATCGGGCAGTCGCTGCGCGGCGGCACCCAGACCCGCGGCCGGCTGTTCGAGCGCGAGGAGCCGGAGATCGCGTCGCTCAAAGCGGCGGTGGAGCGGGCGCTCGGCGCATATTGGGACCGGCTGCCGCCGCACGACGAGAACCACCCGCTGCTCCGCCACCGCCGGCTTCGTCCGCATTTCGCCGGCTCCTGGTCGGTCCGGCTGACCGACGGCGGCTTCCACACCTCGCATTACCACCCGCACGGCATCGTCTCGTCCGCCTGCTACTTCGTCGTCCCGGAGAGCGCGCGGCCGATGGAGGGCTGGCTCGAGATCGGCGGCCCGCCGGGCGGCCTCGAACTGCCGGTCGAGCCGCTGCGCCGCATCGAGCCGGTGCCGGGGCGGATGGCGCTGTTCCCGAGCTACATGTTCCACGGAACCCGTCCTTTCTCCACGGGAGAACGGCTGACCTGCGCCTTCGACGTCGTCGCGGGATGAGCGGCGACCGTGAGGTGTGGGCCGATTTCTGGGCGGCCAGCGGCCCAGCCGCCGGGTGCCTGCCGCGCGCCCTCGAGGAGATCGACGCCGCCGAGCGGGCGCTGTGGCAGGATTTCGCGCGCAGGCTCCCCAAGGGCGCCCGCGTGCTCGATCTCGGCACCGGCGACGGCGCGGTGCCGGCCAAGATGGCCGAGGCGCGCCGCGATCTGCGGCTCACCGGCGTCGATTCATCGCCGCGCCTGCCTCGCGCTCCGCGCGGCGTGACGCTGCGCGCCGGCGTTCCGATCGAGGCGCTTCCGTTCGCGGCGGCGAGCTTCGATGCCGTGACCAGCCAATTCGGCTACGAATATGCCGACGCGGCCGCGGCTGCCCGGGAGGTCGCGCGGGTGCTCAAGCCCGGCGGGCGGCTGCTGTTCGTCGTCCACCGCAGCGACGGATCGATCCTGGCGCACAACCTGCCGCGGCGCGAGGCCTTGGTCTGGGCGCTCGAGGGCGGCTGGCTCGCGAAGGCACGGGCGCTGGCCGCCGCCCGGCGGGGCGCGCCGCTGCCCACCCCGCCGGCGTTCCGGACGGCGGCCGAAGAGGCGCAGCGGCGGTTCCCGCGGCAGAGCGTCGCCGCCGAGTTCCTGCAGGCGGTCGCCCAGACGCTGGAGATGGGCCGCACCAAGCCACCGCACGAGTCGCTCGAAGTGCTCGACACGCTGGAGGCCAAGGCCCGCAACGAGATCGGGCGAATCGATTCGCTCGCGCGCGCCGCCTGCGACGAAGCACGGCTCGCGGAGCTTGCGGCGGGGCTACGCGAGGCGGGGATCGCGATCGATCCGCCGGGGACCCTCGCCGAACGCGGCTCCAAGCGGCCCTTCGCCTGGCTTCTCTCAGGCGCGCGCCGCAGCGCCTAATAGTCCCGGAACCAGCCGGTGATCGCGAACCGGGCGACCGGCGCGAAGGGCGGCACATAGCTGACGCTGTGCCTGTGCGGCACGCGGAACATGTTGAGCGCGTTGAAGCGCGGCTTCCAGCCGGCGATCACGTCGCCTTCCTCGTCGTAGAACATCAGATAGCCGCCCCATTCGGGCCGCCAGTCCTCGGCGCAGAAGTTCATCACATAGGCGATCCGCCAGCCCTCCGCTACATGGCTGTCGTCGTGGACGGCGAGGAAATGGTTCGGGCCATAGAGCGTCGCCTGCGCATCGGCCTTGACGAGCTCGGGGATGCCGGTCACCTCGCGCACCAGCTCGATCAGCGGATCGTCGTTGATGTGCTCGACCAGCAGCTCGAGCGCCTCATGCTCGCCCCAGCCCTCCTGCTGGGCGCTGAGCATCTTGTACTGGGCATAAGCGAAGGCATAGTCGCGGCCGCGCATCGTGGCGACGATCTTGCGGTTGATCTCGGCAAGCTCCGCCGGGGGCAGAGCGGCGATCTCCTGACGCCTGAGGCCGTGGGGACCGTCCTCCCCCGCCCGCCAGGCGAGACCCCAGGGCGTCTCGCGCGACAGCACCCGGTGGATGGTCTCCGCCGCCGGCTGGGTGAGGAAGTCGCGGATCTGGACCCGTCCGTCGGCGGCGAAGCGCAAGGCCGCCGCGGCGCGGTCGATCGCCGGGTTGAGCTCGAACAAGGGAATGACGGTTTCCAAGGGCGTCCTCCGGTAGCTGGCGCGGCCATGCGCTAGACCCGATCGAGCAGGCAAGCCAGATCGGCGGCGGCAGGGGGCCTGCCGAGTAGCGTGGCCGGCACCGATGCGCTACATGCCGGGCCTGCCAGAAACACGGAGCAGCCTCCACATGCCGGTCACCGAATATGAAGTGCGCCCCCTGTTCGCCGAGCCTTATTTCCGGACCAACATCGGCGCCGCCATCACCGAGAAGCAGGTCGCTTTCATCAAGAACCTCAAGATGGTGCCGAACCAGATCAACCTCATCTCCGAGAACCTCTACATCTTCGAGGAGCCGGCGCTGAGGAGCATCAAGGAGGCGGTGCAGGAGGCGCTCGACGTCTATGCGCGCGAGGTGATGGGCGTCCCGCAGAAGCTCTACGTCACCCAGTCCTGGTCGCTCGTCAACCCGCCCGGCGTCGGCATGCACGGCCATTCCCACTCGAATTCGCTGATCTCCGGCTCGCTTTATTATTGCGACCTGCCCGAGCCCCCTTCCCGGATGATCTTCGAGCGCCATAACAGCTATCAGCAGCTCGAGCTGTCGCCCGCCGCCGAGAAGAACAATCTGTACAACACGATGCGCAACGTGGTCGAGCCGAAGAAGGGCGAGCTCATCCTCTTCTCGTCCAGCCTCTCGCACTTCGTCGAGCCCAATCAGGCGAGCGAGCCGCGCCATTCGATCGCGTTCAACACGTTCATCCGCGGCAAGCTGGGGAGCTATCGCGACGTCTCGGAACTCGTGCTGTGACGCCGGCGCGGGGCTAAGCTGGGGGCGGAGGACTGGCGGCGACCGCAGTGAGTTTCACCGCCACCGAGATGCGCGTGCCGCTCCCCTTGTACGGAAGCACCGCGTGGTTGAGCCAGGAAGGGAACATCACGTTCTGCCCGAGGCGGGCCGGAAATGAGCCTCGTCATGGTCGGGTGACCGGCCCGGCCGCTTGAAGCGCAGGTCCGGCCAGCCCATCCGGATCATCGGCATGCGCGGGTCGAACAGAACGAGCTCGCCGCCGAGCGCGCGGTCCGGCGATCCGCCATAGCCGTCGTCGACATAACAGACCGCCAACCAGAAGGCGCCGGGATGACAGTGGTGCCGGTTCGAAGCGCCCGGCGGCGATACGTTCGCCCACATTTCGGGCGCCCACCGGTGGCGGCGCGCCGTGCCGCCCTTGATGTCGACGGTGAAGGCGTCGGCGAGTTCGATGATGCGCCGGCACAGGGCCGCGGCGGGCTCGCCGCCCAATCAACCATCGCCGTGTCGGAATGCCAGCCGCCGATGTTGGAGATGCTGATGCCCTCGTTGTCGTCGCGGCGCCTCAGGATCGATGACTTCAGCGCCTCGTTGAGCCGCGCCGCGTCCGGAATCTCGTCGACGATGAGCGGGGTGTCGAACAAGCCCGCCGCCTGCGGCTGGCTCCGCTTCGGCGCCCGCGGCGGAAAGGAGAAGGAGGCCATCGCCCGCAGCGATAGCAGATGCGAGGCGGCTTGTAAGGCGCGGCCTTGCTCGAGCGCCGGTCATCCGGCCCCTGCCCCGCGTCGGACTTCCTCAATCTTCTGGAAAGCGGCGCGACCAGGATGCTAGGCTGACCGCACCAGGCGATCGGTGACGTGCATGAAGGTTGAAGAGGGATATCACGAAAGGGGCTATGCCAAGGTGGAAGGGCTGGTCCCGGAGGAGCTCGCCCGCGCTTTCCTCCACCAGATGCAGGTCGACCTGAGGCAGTCCGGCCTCACCCTGCGGCAGTTCTCGGCAAGCCCCAAGCTGCTGAGCAAGCCGGCGATCGAGATCCACGGCTCCCGCTACAAGCCGATGAACACCTTCCTGTGGGGGATGACGCCGGCCATGTGCCAGATGACCGGGCTGGACCTGCTGCCGACCTATTGCTTCTTCCGCATCTACCAGGCCGGAGACATATGCCGGATACACTCGGACCGGCCAGCCTGCGAGCACAGCCTGTCGCTCACCCTCGCCTATGGCGACGGCGTTCCGTGGGATTTCCAGGTCGGCAGGACTCCGTTGGATCAGGCCAAGCCCTTCGCCGAGAGCTTCGGGAGCGAGCCCTACGCGAGCGTGACCATGGCGCCGGGCGATGCCGTGATATACAAGGGCCCGCGGCACCGCCACGGTCGCATCACGCCGAATCCCAATCAATGGTCGGCCCACATGTTCCTTCACTGGGTCGACAAGAACGGACCGCACGCATCGGATGCGTTCGAGAGCGTCGGGCGGATCCCGGAAAAGATCGACTTCAGCTGAGCGCTTCCGTTCGGTTGCCCGGCGACCGGCTCCGGGCTAGGCTGATCAGATGACTGTGCTGGAACAGGCGCGGAAGCTCGAGGCGGAAGGACGCCAGCAGGCGGCGGCCGCGCTGATCGCGAACGCAGCCTCCGCCGGCGAGCCGAACGCGCTGTTCCAGCTCGCATGCTGGCGCCTGTTCGGCGTCAACGGATCGCGCGACCTCGATGCCGCGCACGAGCTGCTCGGCCGCGCGGGCCGCGCCGGCCACGTCGAGGCGCTCCGGCTGCAGGCGATCCTGGTCGGCAACGGAACCGGCTGCGCCGCCCGGCCGGAAAAGGCGCTCGAGATGCTGAAGCGGATCCGCACTCGCGATGCCTATGCGGCGCTGCAGCTTGGATTGATCAAGAAGATGCGGCCCGAGAAGGAGGCCGCGCGGCTTTCGGTGGGCATCCTGTCCGGGCGGCCGTCGATCCGCGCGGTGCGTGGGCTCTTCACGCCGGAGGAATGCCGCTACGTGATGGCGCTGGCGGAGCCGCATCTGCAGCCTTCCACCGTGATCGATCCGGCAACCGGGACGCTCGTGCCGCACCCGGTGCGCACCTCAAGCGGCATGAGCTTCGGCCCCACTCAGGAAGACCTCGTCATCCATCGGATTAACCGGCGCCTCGCCGCCGTCACCAGCACTCAAGTCGGATGGGGCGAGCCGCTCCATGTGCTGCAATATGCGCCGGGCCAGCAGTATCGGCCGCATATGGACGCGGTACCGGGGCTCGCAAACCAGCGGCACTGGACGGTCCTCGTCTATCTCAACGAAGGTTATGGCGGCGGCGCGACGCGCTTCGAACTGTGCGGAGTCGAATTTACCGGGCAGACCGGAGACGCGCTCGTCTTCCGCAACGTCGACGAGGCCGGGCGCGCCGATCCGCTGACCCGCCATTCTGGGCTGCCGGTGACCGGCGGGGTGAAGTGGCTGGCGACGCGGTGGATTAGGGGCGCGCCCTATCATCCGTGGACGGCTCCCGACGCGCCCCGCTAGCGCAGCCCCGTCATCCCCTCCCTGTGTCCGGCCGCGAGCCGTCTTACCGGAGGTCGGCCGTCCGCCGATAGCAAAAAAGGGCGGCGGACCGAAGTCCGCCGCCCCCCTTGAAGGAGCCGCCCCGGCTAGAAGCGCAGGTTGGCCGAGATGAAGAAGTCACGCCCGATCACCTGATAGGTGTTTGGGAAGGTGTTCGACTGCTCCTGGTTATCGCCGAGCAGGACCGGATATTCGTCGAGCAGGTTGTTCACGCCCATCGTCAGCCGTAGGCCGTCGCTGACGTCGAACGCGAAGGCGAGATCGAAATAATCGGTCGCGCCGATCCGCTCCACAAAATAGTCCGTGTCATCGTCATCGTCCCGAACCGCGCCAATACGGCGCCAACGTCCGGTCAGCGTCATCGGGCCGTCAATGAACGACAGGCGGGTCGACCACTTCCAGCGCGGCGTCGGCTCACCGCAGAGATTGCCGAAGCGGCCCGCGCATTCGATCACCTCTTCGGGCAAGTCCGCCACCGGCGTGAAGTCAGACTGGATCGTGCGAGTGCCGAGGAAGAAGAAGTTTAGCCTCGATTCAGTCTCGCCCATCATGCTGAAGCCGAGCGGCTGGGTATAGTCGACCTGGAAGTCGACGCCCTCCGCAGTCAGCTGCGCGATGTTGGCGGTGAGCACCGACACGACGAACTCGTCGCCGCTGATGCGGCCCGACGGGTCGCGGTTGATCGCCCGGCAGTAGACGCTGTTCGGGTCCTGGATCACGTTATAGCACAGGTTCAGGACATTGTTCAGGCCGCCGCCGAACGTGCCGATCGCATTGTCGATCTCGATGTCGTAATAGTCGATCGTCATGTTCAGTCGCGGGATGAACCGCGGGCGGATCACCGCGCCGATGGTCCAGGAATCGCTCCGCTCCTCCTCGAGGTTCGGATTGCCGCCGAACAGGCCCTCGATCTGCGGGTTGATCTGCAGACCCGGGCTGCCGACGCTACCGGCTGGCACGCCGGTGGCGATGCAGACCGAGCGGACGGTCGGGTCGGTTGCCGCGCTCGGCTGCGCGCAGGGGTCGACCGCCGGCGGGAAGCCGGGCCCTTGTCCAGCGAACAGGGACGCGACATTCGGCGCGCGGATCGCGCGCTGATACTGGCCGCGGAAGCGGATGTCCGGCACCGGAGCCCATTCGGCGCCCGCCGCATAGGTCCAGACGCCGCCGACCGCTTCGAGCGAATAGTCGGAATAGCGGCCCGCGCCCCACAGCTCGAGCACGTCGAAGAACGGACGGTCGGCGATGAGCGGGATGCGGAGCTCGGCGAAGGCCTCAGCTACGTTGTAGCCGCCGCCCAAGCCCGGAGCGGCGTTGAAGCCGATCACGTCGCCCGAACCGAGCGAGAAGTCCGGAATGAATTGCGACGACACCGAGCGCCACTCGCCGCCGACCGCGAAGCCGATATCGTCGGCGCCCATGCAGATATTGCCGAGGATGCCGTTGATCGCGGCCGAGGCGACCTGAAGGTTCGAGGTATCGCTGTTCTGAACGGGAACGGTGAATGCCGCGATCATTTCGGGTGTCAGGGTCCCCGGCCCGAAGATGTTGATCGGGGTCCCGGTCCCGTCGAGGCCGGCCGCGAAGCGGCTGCGCGAGACGTTGCCGGACTGCGTCTCAATGTTGCGGGTCCGCGCGAAGAAGTAATAAGCCTCGTAGTTCAGGTTCTCCATGATCTCGCCGCGAAGCCCGCCGAGCGCGCGGAAGGCGTTGCGCTCGTTCAGCGAATTGCGTGGGCCAGTCTCGAGAACGCGCCGCTGCACGAACGCGCGCTCGATGACGTTCGGATCGCCGGTGGCCGCGCCGGCCTGCTGGAACCGGGCGCATTCCGACGGGATGAGGAAGCGACAGGCCTGGGCGACATTGATGTTGAAGAAGCCGGTTACCGGCGTCGGCGCCAGCTCGTTGGCAACCCGGTTGTTGACGAACGACACTTCCGCGAACGGGATGAAATGCTCGTTGATCTCATATTCGCCATAGCCGCCGACCAGCCAGCGCTCCTGCGGCACCATCAGATAGTTGGCGGGAGCGTAGTTGTAGAAGTCGCCGGAGCCGGGGAGTGCACGGCGGGCCGGTCCGCCGGGTCCCGTGAACACGATTCCGGTGCCGCCCTGGAATGCACTTCCCGTCGTCCCGAAGAAGTCGCGGAACCGCCCAAAGGGCGGCGTCGAGGAGCCGGCCGGAATCAGCGCGGTTCCGGCGGCATT
>JALYHK010000033.1:0-1156 GCA_030776605.1 Pseudomonadota bacterium | reverse complement strand
GCATTCTCGCCGAGCGCGAAGCGCGAGAAGGCGCGATCCCCTTGGAAGATGCTGCCGCGATTGTAATATTCGGCGAAGGCGGTGACGTTGCCGCGTCCGTCAGCCATCTGGCTGCCGATCGCGATGTGCGCGCCGTAGCGGCGGCCGTCGCCTTCCTCCGTGATCCTGTAGTTGGCACCCGCCTGGAGGCCCTGGAGGTCGGTCTGCAGGCGGAAGTTGACCACGCCGGCCATGGCGTCCGACCCGTAGACGGCCGAGGCGCCGCCGGTCACCACGTCGACGCTGTCGATCAGGAACTGCGGAATGGTGTTGAGGTCGACGATCTGGCTGACGTCGTAGAACATCCAGCGCCGGCCGTTGACGAGCACCAGAGTGCGGCTCGAGCCGAGGCCGCGCAGGTTCAGGGTGGCGACGCCGCCGCCGGGGTTGTTGTTGAAGGCGGTCGAGCCTGGGACCACCTGCGGGAGCGTGTTAAGCACCTCCTCGACGTTGGTCGCGCCGGAAAGCTGGAACTCTTCGTCCTGAACCACCGCCAGCGGCGCTGCAGAGGTGAGGTCGCGCCGCTGAATGCGCGAGCCGGTGACGGTGATCGTGCCGTCGTCGCGGACCTGCCCTTCCTGCAGCTCGGAATTGTCGGTGACGTCCGGGGTGACCTGGACAGGCGTTTCCTGGATGTCCTCGTCGGTGGGCTGGGCCCAGGCCGGCGTGGCGAAGGCGGCGACCCCGACCATCAGGGTCGACGCCAACAGGCGCTGACGAAGAGTTGACTGCATTTTTAGTCCCCTAGCAAGCGACGGCGTGGCCGTCGGATCTCTCTTCCTGCCTGCGCCCGCCGACTGTTTGAGGGTCGGGCGACCAGCAGCAAAAACGGCCGCAAGACCGCTTTCAGCCCCCCGTTTAGGCCAGCAGCAGAGAACAAGGCAATTGCCAACGGCCTTTTCGCCTAGAGTTGCGGGGCCCCTGTAGCAAAAAGGTCACAATGCCCGCCGCGGGCGGGTCGCGGCGGCGGCGACCCGCCAAGGGGTCTTGCGCGGGCCGGGGGATGCGAACTAGGCTGCGTGTTCACCTCTGGGATGGAAATCTTCATGCCTTTCCGCTTGTTGGCCGCCGCGGCCGCTCTCGCCGCCGCCTCGTCCGCCGCCGCCCAGGCGCCGCG
>JALYHK010000032.1 GCA_030776605.1 Pseudomonadota bacterium | reverse complement strand
GTCAAGCGCCTCACCCTCGAAGGGGAGCTGCGCAAGGCCATCAGCAAGAAGGAGTTCGAGGTCTTCTACCAACCCAAGGTATCATGCGCGGACGGCCGCGTCGTCGGCGCCGAGGCGCTGGCGCGCTGGCGGCACCCCGAGCTCGGCGAGCTCGGGGCGCTCACCTTGTTCACCGTGGCGGAGCGCTCCGACTATCTCGCCCAGCTCTCCGACCATGTGCAGAGGAAGGCGATCTCCGAGGCCGCCCGCTGGCCGGCGATGCTCGCACAGCTTCGCCTGTCGGTGAACGTCACGGCGGCCGATATCGTCCGCCCCGGCTTTGCCGCGCAGTTCCTGAAGCTGGTGGCGGAGAGCGGGTTCGATCCGGCGCGGCTCACGGTGGAAGTCACCGAGGGAGGGCTCATCGAGGATCTCGCCGCCGCCGCGCGCCTGCTCGCGGACTTGCGGCAAGGCGGCGTGCGGGTGGCGATCGACGATTTCGGCACCGGCTATTCGAGCCTCGCCTATCTGAAGGCGCTGCCGCTCGACTATCTGAAGATCGACAAGCGCCTGTGCGAGGACATATCGGGCTCGCCGCGCGACCGGATCGTGGTGAGGAGCGTCATCGACATGGCCCGGTCGCTCGGCCTGACAGTGATTGCAGAGGGAGTGGAGAGCGAGGAGCAGCTCGTCCTCCTCGCCCAGGAAGGGTGCAACCTCTACCAAGGCTTCCTCTGCTCGCCGCCGGTGGCGAGCGAGGAACTGGCCGAGCTGGTCGGCCGCCGGCCGCGCTGACCCGCGCGGGGCTGGCAAAGCGGCGCCGTCCGGGGGAAGATGGGGCGTGGCGGACGCGAACCTTTCCGGCCTCTGGCTCGGCAGCTTCTCCTATCCCGCGGGGGAGGGGCCGACGACGCCGTTCATGGCGCGGATCGAGGACTGCGGCGGCAGCCTCAGCGGATCGACAATCGAGCCGAACACCGTCGGCACCTCGAGCGAGGCGCTGGAAGCGCTGATCAGCGGCAGCCGCGACGGCGCCGCGGTCGACTTCACCAAGACCTACGACGGCGCCAGCGACGCCGCCCATTCGGTCGACTATGTCGGCCGCGTCTCGAACGACGGCAACACCGTATCCGGCGTCTGGAGCATGGCCGAGATGGACGGCACCTTCGAAATGCATCGCGAAGCGGTGTGGGAGGAGAAGGCCGGGGCCGCCGCCGAGGTGGCGAAGCTGGGCGCCTGATCCGCCGCTCAGGCCAGGATCTTCGCGAGCCCGCGAGACAGCTGGAGCGCGCCGTTGATCCGCGCTGCCGCGTCGGGCCAGTTGCGGGCGACGACGAGCTTGCTGTCCGGCCGCAGTCGCGCCGCGCCTTTCAGGCGCTCGACGTAAGCGAGGAGGCCGCCGAGGTCGGGAAATGCGTCGTTGTGGAAATGGACCAGCGCCCCTTTCGGGCCGACATCGAGCTTCGCGACGCAGGCGCGGCGGCAGTTGAGCTTGATCTCGATCACCTTGAGCAGGTTGGCGGTCTCTTCGGGCAACGGGCCGAAGCGGTCGATCAGCTCGGCGGCGAACGGCTCTATCTCGTCCGGCCGGTCGAGCTCGTTCATCCGCCGGTAGAGCCCCATCCGCAGGTCGAGGTCGGGGACATAGTCCTCCGGGATCATGATCGGCGCGTCGACGGTGATCTGCGGCGAAAAGTCGCCCGGGGCCTGGGCGGCCCCGCCGCTCTTCGCCTCCACGATCGCCTCCTCCAGCATCGACTGGTAGAGCTCGAATCCTACCTCCTTGATGTGGCCCGACTGCTCGTCGCCAAGCAGGTTACCGGCGCCGCGCATGTCGAGGTCGTGGCTGGCGAGCTGGAAGCCCGCGCCGAGCGAATCGAGGTTGGCGAGGACCTGGAGGCGCTTGTCGGCGGCCTCGGTGACGGCGCGGGTGGGCGGCGTCGTGAAATAGGCGTAGGCGCGGATCTTCGCCCGGCCGACCCGACCGCGCAGCTGGTAGAGCTGGGCAAGGCCGAAGCGCTCCGCGCGGTGGACGATCAGGGTGTTGGCGGAAGGGATGTCGAGGCCGCTCTCGACGATGGTCGTCGAAAGCAGCACCTCATACCGGCCGTCGTAGAAGGCGCTCATCCTCTCCTCGACCTCGGCCGGCGAGAGTTGGCCGTGGGCGGTGACGAAGCGCACCTCGGGCACTTCTTCGCGCAGGAACTGCTCGAGCTCGGGAAGGTCGGCGATGCGGGGGGCGACGAAATAGGTCTGGCCGCCGCGGTAATGCTCCCTCAGCAGCGCCTCGCGGATCACCACCGGGTCCCACGGCATGACGTAGGTGCGCACCGCCAGGCGGTCGACCGGCGGGGTCTGGATGACGCTGAGCTCGCGCAGGCCCGACATCGCCATCTGCAGCGTGCGGGGGATCGGGGTCGCGGTGAGGGTGAGGACGTGGACATCGGAGCGCAGCGCCTTGAGCTTCTCCTTGTGGGTCACTCCGAAGCGCTGTTCCTCGTCGACGATGACCAGCCCGAGCCTTTTGAACGCGACCGATTTGGCGAGAATCGCGTGGGTGCCGATGACGATGTCGATCTTGCCGCTGGCGAGCCGCTCGCGCGTCTCCTTCGCCTCCTTGGCGGGGACGAGCCGCGAGAGCCGGCCGATCTCGATCGGGAAGCCGCGGAATCGCTCGCAGAAGGTGTTGTAATGCTGGCGGGCGAGCAGCGTCGTCGGACAGACCAGCGCCACCTGCAGGCCCGACATCGCCGAGACGAAGGCGGCGCGCAGCGCCACCTCGGTCTTGCCGAAGCCGACGTCGCCGCAGACCAGCCGGTCCATCGGCCTTCCCGCCTGGAGGTCGGCCATCACCTCGGCGATCGCCCGGTCCTGGTCGTCGGTCTCCTCATAGGGGAAGCGGTCGGCGAAGGCGGCGTAGCCGGTGTCGGCCTGCGCCACCGGCCCGGGCCGCAGCGCCCGCTGCGCTGCGGTCTTGATCAGCTCGCCGGCAATCTCGCGGATGCGCTCCTTCATCCGCGACTTGCGCCGCTGCCACGCCTCGCCGCCAAGCTTGTCGAGGCTGACACCGTCGCTGTCGCTGCCGTAACGCGAGAGCACGTCGATATTTTCGACCGGCACGTAGAGCTTGTCGCCGCCGGCATATTCGAGCGCGACGCAGTCGTGAGGGCTCGACTGCACCGGGATCTGGGTCAGCCCCTCGTAGCGGCCGATGCCGTGGTCGGAGTGGACGACGAGGTCGCCCGGGCTGAGCGTCGAGAGCTCACTCAGAAAGGCGTCGGCGGACTTGCGGCGCCGGCGCCGGCGGACCAGGCGGTCGCCGAGCATGTCTTGCTCGGTGAGCAGCGCGACGTCCCGGGAGGTGAAGCCGTGGTCGAGCTGGATCACCGCCAGCGCCACCGGCCCGGCGCCCAGCGCTTCCTGCCAGCTCTCCGCCTCCACCGCCTTCTTCAGCCTATGGTCGGCGAGCAGGCCCTTGAGGCGCTCCCTTGCGCCGCGGGAATAGCTGGCGAGAACGACCTTCTTCTTCTGCCGCCTGAGCTCGGCGACATGGGCGACCACCGCCTCGTAGACGTTCGCCCCCTGCGAGCGCTCGGGGGCGAAGTCGCGGGCGGCGTCCGCTTCGAAGTCGATCACCCGTGCGCTTTCGGGCTCGTGATACGGCGTCGCCTGGTGGAGCGGCCGCTCCTCGATCAGCCTCTCCCACTCGTCGCGGGAGAGGTAGAGCGCTTCGGGCTCGAGCGGCCGGTAGGAGCCGGGATCGGACGACTGGGAGCGGGCGCGGTTCTGGTGGTAATCGGCGATCGCCTCGAAGCGCGCGTCGGCGGCGCCGCCGGTGCCGGCGTCGCGAACCGCGAGGTCGTCCGGCCCCAGGTGGTCGAACAATGTCGCGAGCCGCTCCTCGAACAGGGGCAGCCAATGGTCGAGCCCGGCCAGCCGCCGCCCCTCAGACACCGCCTGGTACAGCGGATCGCCGGTGGCGGCGGCGCCGAACGCCTCGCGGTAGCGCGACCGGAAGCGCTTGACGCTCTCCTCGTCGAGCAGCGTCTCGGAAGCCGGCAGCAGCGTGAAGGCCTCGACCCTCCCAATCGTCCGCTGCGTCGCCGGGTCGAAGCGGCGGACGCTCTCGATCTCGTCGCCGAAGAAGTCGAGCCGCAGCGCTTCGCTCTCGCCGGAGGGGAAGAGATCGACCAAGCCGCCGCGCACGGCATATTCGCCCGCGTCCTGGACCGTGTCGGTGCGCTGGTAGCCGTTGGCGTTGAGCAGCGCGGCGAGCCGCTCCCGGTCGATCCGCTCGCCTGGCGCGAGGCGTGCCACCAGCTGTCGGATTCGGAACGGCGTCAGCGTCCGCTGCAGCGCCGCGTTGACGGTGGTGACGACGAGCTGGGGCCTGCCCCTGTTGCGCTGCAGCGCGTGGAGCGTCGCCAGCCGCTCCGAGGTCGCCCGCAGCGAAGGCGAGCTGCGGTCGTAGGGAAGGCAGTCCCAGGCCGGGAAGGCGAGAACTTCGAGCTCGGGCGCGAAATAGGCCGCCGCTTCGGCGATGTGCCGCATCGCCGTCTCGTCCGGCGCAACGAACAGCGCCCGCCCTTTGGAGGCCCGGGCGAGGTCGGCGGCGAGCCAGGGCACGAAGCCGCTCGGCGCTCCGGCGAGCGTCATAGGCCTGTCCGCCGAGAGGATCTTCTGGAGGTCGCTCACTTACCGGGGATGCTTGATGTAGTTGACGGTCTTGAGGCGGCGCATGAGGGGGCCCTCCAAGCGCTCCGGCGGCGCTGCGGTTCCCAGCGCCCAGGCCATGATGTCGATGTCCTGCTCCTCGAGCAAGGCTTCGAACCACGCCATTTCCGCCTCGCCCCAGCCGCCGGAATGGGCGTCGAAGAAGCCGCCGATCATCAGGTCCGCCTCGCGCGTGCCGCGGTGCCAGGCACGATAGCGCAGGCGTCTGAGACGGTCGTCGCGGTCCAGGGGAAAACTCCATGCGAAAAAGGCCGCACCGGAGATTCCGGGCGGCTTCACCCGGTCGCATCTAGGCACGTCGGCGATGTCATTCCAGCGAAAGCTGGAGCCCTCTTCCCCAGGGCCAGGGCTGACCAGGAAATGGGAGCTTCCACTTTCGCTGGGACAGGAACTGGGGCAGACGAGCCGAAAGCCATGCGCCCCGACATCCTCAATCCGCTGTTCGCCGAGGTCGAGGTGCTCAAGGGGGTCGGGCCGGCCCTCGCCAGGCCGCTCAAGCGATTGGGGCTGGAGCGCGTCGTCGATGTCCTTTTCCACCTTCCCGGCGGCTGGATCGAGCGGAAGCGGGTGGAGAGGCTCGACATGGCCGATGCCGGGCGGGCGGTGACGGTCGAGGTGACGCCGGTCGATTATCGCCAGGGCGGGGCGCGCAGCCCGCTGCGCATCCACGCCACCGACCGGCAAGGCAATTACCTCAGCCTCGTCTATTTCAACAATCCGGGCTGGGCCAAGAAGCAGCTGCCGCTCGGCAAGAAGCGAATCGTCTCCGGCAAGCTGGAGATGTACGGGCAGGAGCTGCAGATCGTCCATCCGGACTATGTGCTCCCCCCGGAGGAAGCGGCGGATATCCCGGAGCGCGAGCCGGTCTACGGCCTCTCCGAAGGGCTCACCAACCGCCGGATGGCCGATTTCGCGGGCCAGGCGCTGGCGCGCGCGCCCGAGCTTGCCGAGTGGATCGAGCCGAGCCTGCTCGCCCGCCGCGGCTGGCCGGGCTGGCGCGAGGCGCTCCACCGCGCGCACCTCGGCCGCGATGCCGCTGCGGCGCGCGACCGGCTCGCCTACGACGAAGTCTTCGCGAACCAGCTGGCGCTGATGCTGGTCCGCGGCGCCGCGCGCCGGCGCAAGGGCGTGCCGCTCAGCGGCGACGGCCGCCTCAAGAACGCGCTGAAGCTGCCTTATGCGCCGACAGGCGCGCAGCGCCGCGCGGTGGCTGAGATCGAAGGCGATCTCCGGCAGGAAATGCCGATGCTCCGGCTGCTCCAGGGCGACGTCGGTTCGGGCAAGACCCTGGTCGCTCTGATGGCGATGCTGACGGCGGTGGAGGCGGGCGCGCAGGCGGCGCTGCTCGCGCCGACCGAAATCCTCGCCCGCCAGCATCTCGACACGCTCACGGGGCAGCTCGCCGGCCTTCCCGTCACCGTCGCCATCCTGACCGGCCGCGAGAAGGGAAGGGCGCGCGAGTCGACGCTGATGGGGCTTGCCGACGGATCGATCGACATTCTCGTCGGCACTCACGCCATTTTCCAGCAGGCGGTTTCCTACCGCCGCCTCGGCCTCGCCGTGGTCGACGAGCAGCACCGCTTCGGCGTCGCGCAGCGGATGATGCTCGCCCAGAAGGCGGATCGGCCGCCGCACCTGCTGGTGATGACGGCGACGCCCATCCCCCGCACCCTCACCCTCACCCATTACGGCGAGATGGACGTCAGCCGGCTCGACGAGATGCCGCCGGGACGCCAGCCGGTCGAGACCCGCGTGCTCAGCATCGACAAGCTCGCCGACGTGGTCGACGCGCTCGCCCGCCACATCGCCCGCGGCGGCCAAGCCTATTGGGTCTGTCCGCTGGTCGAGGAGAGCGAGGCGAGCGATCAGGCCGCCGCCGAGGAGCGCGCGCAGGTGCTGCGACTGCGCTTCGGCGACAAGGTCGGCCTCGTCCACGGCCGGATGCGCGGCCCGGAAAAGGACGAGGTGATGGCCGCCTTCGCGCAGGGCGCGCTCTCGGTGCTCGTCGCCACCACCGTCATCGAGGTCGGCGTCGATGTTCCCAATGCGACATTGATGATCGTCGAGGGCGCCGAGCGCTTCGGCCTCGCCCAGCTCCACCAGCTGCGCGGCCGCGTCGGGCGGGGCGAGGAGCGCTCGATCTGCCTGCTGCTGCGCGGCAACGCGCTGACCGAGACCGGCCGCGCCCGGCTCGCCCTGATGCGCGAGACCAACGACGGCTTCCGCATCGCGGAGGAGGATTTGAAGCTGCGCGGCGCCGGCGAAATCCTCGGCACGAAGCAGTCCGGCGAAGCCCAGTTCCGCTTGGCCTCGCCGGAGCAGATCGCCGACCTCGCCGAGACCGCCAGCGACGATGCGCGCCTCCTCGTCGACCGCGACGGCGGCCTCGAAGGCGAGCGCGGAAGGGCCGCGCGCATTCTCCTCTATCTGATGGAGCGCGACGCGGCGGTAGCCTTGCTGCGCGGCGGCTGACGTCATTCCAGCGCAAGCTGGAATCTCACTTCCTTCTTGATAGCCTCGGCGCATGCGGGGCGGATGGACCTACATCATGACCAATCATGTGCGCGGCGTGCTCTATATCGGGGTCACCGCCAATCTTGCCGCACGGGTCGCGCAACATCGCCGCGGCGAGGGGTCGCTGTTCTGCCGGAAGTATCAGCTGAAGCGGCTGGTTCTCGCCGAATCGCATCCAACAATCGAAGACGCCATCCGCCGCGAGAAGGCGATGAAGGCGTGGAAGCGCTCATGGAAGATCGAGCTGATCGAGGCGGCCAATCCGACACGGCGGGATCTGTGGCAGGATCTTCCGCTGTAGGCGCAGGGATTCCAGCTTGCGCCGGATTGACGGGACAGGTTCTTCCGCCGTGAAGGAAAAGAGATTCCAGCTTGCGCTGGAATGACTTTGCTCCGCGGGGGGTTTTTCGCCTCCGCTAAGGCTTCAGCACCCCGTGCTTCTTCTTGCCGGCCGAGATCCGCACCTCGTCGACCACCGTCACCGTCACCTCCTCGTCGGCGCGGATGCCGTTCACCTTGGCGCCGCCCTGGGTGATCAGGCGGCGCGCCTCGTTCTTGGACGCGCAGAGGCCGAGCCCGACCAGCGCGTCGACGAGGCCGATCGCCCCGCCGGTGGCGAGCGTCGGCAGCGCCTCGCCCGCCGCCCCCTCCTCGAAGGTGCGCCGCGCCGTCTCCGCCGCCTCGCGCGCCGCCTCCTCCCCGTGGGCCATGGCGGTGGCGGCATCTGCGAGCCGCTTCTTCGCCTCGTTGACCTCCTGCCCCTCGAGCCGCTCGAGCCGATCGATCTCGTCCAGCGGCAGGTCGGTGAACAGCCGCAGGAACCGTCCGACGTCCTCGTCGCCCGTGTTCCGCCAGAACTGCCAGTAATCGTAGGGGCTGAGCTGGTCGGCGTTGAGCCAGACGGCGCCTTTCTCGGTCTTGCCCATCTTGGCGCCGTCGGCGGTGGTGATGAGCGGCGTCGTGACGCCGTAGGCCTGGGTGCCGTCCGCGCGGCGGCAGAGCTCGACTCCGTTGACGATATTGCCCCACTGGTCGGACCCGCCGAGCTGCAGCCGGCAGCCCTCCCGCCGCGACAGCTCGAGGAAGTCGTAGGCCTGGAGGATCATGTAGTTGAACTCGAGGAAGGTGAGCGGCTGCTCGCGCTGGAGCCGGAGCTGGACGCTGTCGAAGCTCAGCATCCGGTTGATCGTGAAGTGCCGCCCGATCTCGCGCAGGAAGGGGATGTAGTCGAGCGCGTCGAGCCATTCGGCATTGTCGAGCATGATCGCGCCCGTGGGCCCGTCGCCGAAGTCGAGGAAGCGCTCGAAGACGCGGCGTATCGAGGCGATGTTGGCCGCGATCGTCGCTTCGTCGAGGAGCTTGCGCTCCTCCGCCTTGAAGCTCGGGTCGCCGATCTTCGAGGTGCCGCCGCCCATCAGCACGATCGGCTTGTGCCCCGACTGCTGGAGCCGGCGCAGCATCATGATCTGGACGAGGCTGCCGACGTGGAGCGACCGCGCCGTCGCGTCGAAGCCGATATAGCCTGTCACCCGCTCCTTCGCCGCGAGTGCGTCGAGCCCCTCGGCGTCGGTCGCCTGGTGGATATAGCCGCGCTCGTCGAGCAGGCGGAGGAGGTCGGACTTGTACTTGGCCATGGCGCGCGCGGGTTAGCACGCGAATTCGTAAGCCTCCAACCCCGTTCGGCCTGAGCTTGTCGAAGGCCGCCCCTTCTGTTCTTGTCCGGCCATGC
>JALYHK010000031.1:6439-9020 GCA_030776605.1 Pseudomonadota bacterium | reverse complement strand
TCTGCGCGGAGCGCGAGGTTGCCTTCATCGTCAACGACAGCGCCGCTCTGGCGCGGCGCCTCGGCGCCGACGGCGTCCACCTCGGCCAGCAGGACGGCGATCCGCGCGAGGCGCGGGCGCTGCTCGGCCCGAATGCGCAGATCGGCGTCAGCTGCCACGCCAGCCGTCACCTGGCGATGGAGGCGGGCGAGAAGGGGGCGGACTATGTCGCCTTCGGCGCCTTCTTCCCGACGACGACCAAGGCGACGCAGCACCGGCCCGACCCTTCGATCCTCGGCTGGTGGTCGCGGCTGTTCGAGCTGCCCTGCGTCGCGATCGGCGGCATTACGCCTGAGAACGGGCGGGTGCTGGTCGAGGCGGGCGCCGATTTCCTCGCCGTGTGCAGCGCGGTCTGGGGCCATGCCGAAGGGGCGGGGAAGGCGGTCAAGGACTTTCAGCAGGTCCTCGCGCGCTGACGGCGGAAGGCGGTCAGCGTGCCGCCTGGGCGACCATCGCCTTCAGCGTCAGAGCGTCGTGGATGGCGTGGGCCTCGATGTCGTTGTTGAAATAGCACCAGACGTCGCGGCCGCCTCTCGCCTCGGCGACGATCCAGTCGGTCCAGGAGAGCAGGCCCTCGTCCGAATAGCGGCCCCAATATTTGCCCTCCCCGCCGTGGAAGCGAAGGTAGGCGACCGGCCCGACCGACACCCGCTCGCTCGCCGAGCCAGGCATGTCGTGGACGCAGAAGCTCGCGCCGTGGCGCTCGAGCAGCGCGAAAGTCTCGGCGGAATACCAGCTCTTCTCGCGGAACTCGAAGACGTTGACGACATCCTTCGGCACCAGCTCGAGGAAGCGCTCGAGCCGCTCCAGGTTGATCCGGAAGCGGGGCGGCAGCTGGTAGAGGACCGGCCCGAGCGTGCCCCGGAGGCGCCGGAACAGCGGCATCATCCGCTCCAGCGGCTCCCCGCAGTCCTTGAGCTTCTTCGCCTGGGTGAGGAAGCGGTTCGCCTTGACTGCGTAGCGAAACCCCGGCGGCGCCTGCTCGCGCCATTTGTCGAAGGTCGCCGCCTTGGGGAGCATGTAGAAGCTGTTGTTGATCTCCACCGTGTCGAAATGCTCGGCGTAGAAGCCGAACCAGCGGGCGACCGGCAGCCCCTTCGGGTAGAATCGCTCGCGCCAATGCTTGTAGTTCCAACCCGAGCAGCCGATCCGGATCTCGCCTCGCTGCGCCATGCCGGCCCGAACGGAACGGTGCGGAAATAAGTTTCGCCTGCCGCGTTCACGGAGGGCAGAGAGGAAGGCTCGTGAAGCGGCTGCAGCTGGGCTTCGTGATCGTCGTCACCGCGCTGGTCAGCGCCGTGCTGACCAGCGCGGTGTGGCTTTTCGCGACGAGCCGCGGCCCGCTTGCGGAGGAGCCGGCGCAGGTCGTCACCCAGACCACCGAGCCCGACGCGCGGCCGGAGCTGGTGCTCGCCCCCTCGGGGCTGGCGATCCCCGTGGCGGGGGTGACGGCCGACCAGCTCATCGACACTTATTCGCAGGCGCGCGGCGGCGGCGTGCGCATCCACGATGCGATCGACATCATGGCCCCCCACGGAACCCCGGTGATCGCGGCAGCGCCGGGGACGGTCGAGAAGCTGTTCTACAGCCGCGGCGGCGGCGGCCTGACCGTTTACATCCGCTCCGACGACCGGCGCTGGATCTACTACTACGCCCACCTCCAATCCTATGCCCCCGGACTCGCCGAAGGGCAGAGGGTCGAGCGCGGGGACCCGATCGGCACCGTGGGGAGCAGCGGCAACGCCAGCCCTTCGGGCCCCCACCTCCACTTCGCCGTCCACCGGGTCGCTCCGGACGACGACTGGCACGGCGGCACGCCGGTGAACCCCTTCCCGCTGCTCGGCGGGCCGCGGGTGGATGAGGCGGAGCCGGCGCCGCGGCGTTGAACTCCGGCCGCGGCGCGGCTAAAGCGCGCGCCGACCTCTCCCCAAGCTCTGCGAGAAGTGCATGAAGATCAGCGGCGTGGACATTCGTCCCGGCAACATCATCGAGTATGACGGCGGCATCTGGCGCGCCGTCAAGATCCAGCACACCCAGCCGGGCAAGGGCGGCGCCTACATGCAGGTCGAAATGAAGAACCTGATCGACGGCCGCAAGAACAACGTGCGGTTCCGCTCGGCCGAGACGGTCGAGCGGGTGCGGCTGGACACCAAGGACTTCCAATTTCTCTACGCGGACGGCGACCAGCTCGTGTTCATGGACAAGGAGAGCTATGAGCAGGTGACGCTGCCGAGGGATCTGATCGGCGAGCCCGCCGCCTTCCTGCAGGACGGGATGGACGTGGTGATGGAGCTCCATGAGGACCGGCCGATTTCGGTCCAGCTGCCCGACCAGATCGAGGCGACGGTGGTCGAGGCGGACGCCGTGGTGAAGGGCCAGACGGCATCCTCCTCCTACAAGCCCGCGGTTCTCGACAACGGCGTCAGGGTGATGGTCCCGCCTCACATCGCCAGCGGAACTAGGATCGTGGTGGACGTTTACAATCAGGAATATGTCCGCAGGGCAGATTAGGTGCAGGTAACAAGACTCGTTCGTCCCGAGC
>JALYHK010000031.1:0-6429 GCA_030776605.1 Pseudomonadota bacterium | reverse complement strand
GCTCGACTTCGGGCAGGCGGCCCTGACTTCGCTCGGGACGAACGGAGGACCCTTTGGTTAGCCATTCCGGCCTGATCACCGTTATGCAGCGTGCCGCGCGCAAGGCGGCGCCGCGGATCCGGCGCGACTTCGGCGAGGTCGAGCAGCTGCAGGTGAGCCGCAAGGGGCCCGCCGACTTCGTCTCCCTCGCCGACCGGCTCGCCGAGGAGACGGTGGTCGAGGAGCTGCGCCACGCCCGGCCCGACTGGACGCTCTTCATGGAGGAGGGCGGCACGATCGAGGGGGATCCCGCCAAGCCGCGCTGGATCCTCGACCCGATCGACGGCACCTCCAACTTCCTCCACGGCATCCCCCATTTCGCCATCGCCATCGCCGTCCAGGAGGCGAAGCCGGGCGGCGGCTGGGGCGAGGTGACGCAGGGCCTAGTCTACCAGCCGCTGACCGACGAGAGCTTCTGGGCCGAGAAGGGGCGGGGCGCCTGGCTCAACGAGCGGCGGCTGCGCGTCTCCTCGCGCCGCGACCTCGCCGACGCGCTGATCGCGACCGGCGTTCCCTACAAGGGCCACGGCCATCTCGACCGATTCCAGAAGATCCTCGGCGCGGTCAGCCCCGAGGTGGCGGGGATCCGCCGCTTCGGCTCGGCGGCCCTCGATCTCGCCTGGGTGGCGGCCGGCCGCTATGACGGCTTCTGGGAGGAGGACCTCCAGTTCTGGGACATCGCCGCCGGCCTGCTGCTGGTGCGCGAGGCGGGCGGCTTCGTCACCGACTTCCGCGGCGGCGACGCCGCGCTCGCCAACGGCCAGGTGCTCGCCGCGAACGACCAGATCCACTCCAAGCTCCACAGGCTGGTGGCGGGGACGCTTCGCTGACGCGGCAAAGGCAGGAACAAATGGGGATTTTCGGCCGCTTCGGGCCGAGTCCCGCCCTTGCCTCATGCCGCGCCCGGTCCTAGAAGCCGCGCAACCTTCCCGCTGGAGAGCCTCGATGGCTTCGGCCGCCGCCGAATATCTGCCGATCCTGCTGTTCCTGGCCGTGGCGCTCGCTCTGTCGGTGAGCTTCGTCGTCATGCCGATGATCACCGCCCGCCTCACCGGCGCCGCCAATCCCTATCCGGACAAGCTCGCCGAATATGAATGCGGATTTCCGGCGTTCGAGGACAGCCGCTCGCAGTTCGACGTGCGCTTCTATCTCGTCGCCATCCTGTTCATCATCTTCGATCTTGAGGCCGCCTTCCTCTTCCCTTGGGCGGTGTCGCTCGGCTTCGCCGGCATCGTCGGCTGGGCGGCGATGATGATCTTCCTGATCGAGCTCGGCCTCGGCTTCGCCTACGCCTGGCGGAAGGGGGCGCTCGAATGGGAGTGATCCTCGACCCCCGCCACGAGAACGAGCGGCCTTCCGACCTGCAGCAGCCGGATCCGCAGTTCTTCTACGACCTCCAGGCCGAAGTCTCCGACAAGGGCTTCCTCGTCACCTCCACCGAGGACCTGTTCCAGTGGGCGCGCACCGGCTCCTTGTGGTGGATGACATTCGGCCTCGCCTGCTGCGCGGTCGAGATGATCCATGTGAACATGCCGCGCTACGACCTCGAAAGATTTGGCGTCGCTCCCCGCGCGAGTCCGCGCCAGTCGGACGTGATGATCGTGGCGGGCACGCTCTGCAACAAGATGGCGCCAGCGCTGAGGCGGGTCTACGACCAGATGTCGGAGCCGCGCTACGTCATCTCGATGGGCAGCTGCGCCAACGGCGGCGGCTATTACCACTACAGCTACAGCGTCGTGCGCGGCTGCGACCGCATCGTTCCGGTCGACATCTACGTCCCCGGCTGCCCGCCGACCGCGGAGGCCTTGCTCTACGGCGTAATGCAGCTCCAGCGGAAGATCCGCCGCATCGGCACGATCGAGCGGTGAGGCTTGGTGATGACCCTGTTACCCGCTGCGTTCGGGCTGAGCCTGTCGAAGGCCTGTCCTTTCCTGCTCACGCCGAAAGAAAGGCAGGGCTTCGACAAGCTCAGCCCGAACGGTGGGGGGACAGGCGTCGGTGAATAATTCAGCCCCCCGCCTCGCTCCCCGCAAAGGGCTGATCGACGAGCTTACGGCCGCGCTCGGCGAGGCGCTGGTCGAGGCGAAGGAGGCGGTCGGCGAGGTCTCGCTGACGGTGCGGCGCGAGAGCGTGGTGGACGTGTGCCGCACGCTGAGAGACCGCTTTGAATATCAGCAGCTGATGGAGATCGCGGGTGTCGATTATCCGCAGCGGCCCGAGCGCTTCGAAATCGTCTATCACCTGCTCTCGCTGACCAGGAATCACCGCATCCGCGTCCGCATCTCGACCGACGAGGAGACGCCGGTCCCCTCCGTCACGGGCCTCTGGCCGGTCGCGGGATGGCTCGAGCGGGAGGTGTTCGACCTTTACGGCGTCCTCTTCGAGGGCAACGACGACCTGCGGAGAATCCTCACCGACTACGGCTTCCGCGGCTATCCCTTCCGCAAGGACTTCCCGCTGACCGGCTATGTCGAGCTACGCTATTCGGAGGAGCAGAAAAGGGTTGTCTATGAGCCGGTGCGGCTCGCCCACGACTTCCGCGCCTTCGATTTCCTCAGCCCCTGGGAGGGCGCCGCCTACATCCTGCCGGGCGACGAGAAGGCCTCACCCGAGGCGCCGGGCGCGCCGACCCCGCTCAAGGCCGAGGAGATCGCGAAGAAATGAGTCGGCAGGGCGCTTGTCTCCGATCGTCCCGAGCGAAATCGAGGGGCGTGGGTACAGCGGCCGAGCGGCGCGCCTCGGCTTCGCTCGGCTCGAGAGAATCCGGAGCGGGCGCATGAGCATGCCGGCAAGCGCCGTCGGCACCGCGCGCGGGATCGAGCGGACCGGCGCCACCGAGGCCGAGATCGCCAACTACACGATCAACTTCGGCCCGCAGCATCCGGCGGCGCACGGAGTCCTGCGCCTGGTGCTGGAGCTCGACGGCGAGATCGTCGAGCGCGTCGACCCGCACATCGGCCTGCTCCACCGCGGCACCGAGAAATTGTGCGAGCACAAGACCTACATCCAGTCCGTCCCCTACATGGACCGGCTCGATTATGTCTCGCCAATGGCGATGGAGCACAGCTACGTGCTGGCGATCGAGAAGCTGCTCGACCTCGAGGTGCCGCTCAGGGGCCAGTATCTGCGCGTCTTCTTCGCGGAGATGACGCGGATCAAGAACCACCTGCTCAACATCGGCTCGCACGTGATGGACGTCGGCGCGATGACGCCCAACCTGTGGCTGTTCGAGCTGCGCGAAGACATCATGAACTTCTACGAGCGGGTCTCGGGCGCCCGGATGCACGCCAACTATTTCCGCCCCGGCGGCGTCCACCAGGACGTGCCGGCCGGCTATCTCGACGATGTCGGCGAATGGCTCGAGAAGCGCATCCCCGGCCTTTTCGAGGATTCGATCGCGCTGGTCGCCGACAACCGCATCTTCAAGCAGCGCAACGTCGACATCAGCACCGTCTCGAAGGAGGATGCGGTCGCCTGGGGCTTCTCGGGCCCGATGATCCGCGCCGCCGGCATCCCGTGGGACATCCGCAAGGCTCAGCCCTACGACGTCTACGACCGGATGGAGTTCGAAGTGCCGGTCGGCACCAAGGGCGACTGCTACGACCGGATGATGGTCCGGGTCGAGGAGGTCCGCCAGTCGGTGCGGATCATGAAGCAGTGCCTCAACGAAATGCCCGAAGGCCCCGTCGCCTCATTGGACCGCAAGGTGGTGCCGCCCAAGCGCGCCGAGATGAAGCAGTCCATGGAGGCTTTGATCCACCACTTCAAGCTCTACACCGAGGGCTTCCACGTGCCCGAGGGCGAGGTCTATGTCGCCACCGAGAGCCCTAAGGGCGAGTTCGGCGTCTATCTGGTCTCCGACGGCACCAACAAACCCTATCGGGTGAAGCTCCGGCCCACCGGCTTCTCGCACCTCCAGGCGATGGACTTCATGACTCGCGGCCACATGCTCGCCGACGTCACCGCCATCCTCGGGTCGCTCGACATCGTGTTTGGGGAGATCGACCGGTGAGGGGCGGAAGGCTGGCGGCCGCCGTTGCGTCCGGCATCGCGTGCGGCCTCGTTCTCGGCTGGCTGTACAGCGTCGTCGTCGGCGGGCCGTGGGAGCCGCTGGAGGATTTGGCGCTGAGCGTCGTGGTGGTCGCCGGCCTTCTCGCCGGGCTGCTCGCAACGGGGGCGGGGCGCCGTGGCTGACGTCCTCCCGAGCTCGATCAACCTCGACGAGCTGCGCGCGCGCTGGGGCGGCTTCGCGTTCACGCCGGACAACGAGGCGCAGGCGAAGGTGGTGATCGGCCGTTACCCGCCGGGGCGGCAGCACAGCGCGGTCATTCCCCTGCTCGACCTCGCCCAGCGCCAGATCGGCGCGGAGACCGGGACCCAGGGCTGGCTGCCGATCCCGGTGATCGAATATGTCGCGAAGTACCTCGACATGCCCTACATGCGCGCGCTCGAGGTCGCGACCTTCTACACCATGTTCAACCTGAGGCCGGTCGGCCGCTTCCACGTCCAGGTCTGCGGCACGACGCCGTGCATGCTGCGCGGCTCGGACGACGTGCTCGCCGCCTGCTACGCGCGCGGCATGAAGAAGGGGGCGACGAGCGAGGACGAGCTGTTCACGCTTTCGGAGGTCGAATGCCTCGGCGCTTGCGCCAACGCGCCGATGGTGCAGATCAACGACGACAATTACGAGGACCTGACGTTCGAGAGCATGAGCGCGATCCTCGACGCGCTCGCCCGCGGCGAGACGCCGAGGCCGGGCCCGCAGGTCGAGCGCCAGACCAGCGCGCCCGCCGGAGGCCCGACGACGCTCAAGGAAATGATCGACGCGAACCACGACTATCGCGGACGGTGGAACGAGGGGGAAGGGGCATGAGGCAGCTGCTGTCGCTGGCGGTGTCGATCGCGGTTGCCATCGTCGCGGTCTGGCTCGCCGTGAAGCTGCTCGGCGCGGCGCTGAAGCTCGTCGCGATCCTGATCGGGCTCGCCGTCGCGGTCGCGGCCTTCTTCGTCGTGCGTGCGATGATCGGGGGGAGCGGCCGTGCTTGACGACAGGGACCGCATCTTCACCAACCTCTACGGCTATCAGGACTGGCGTCTAAAGGCGGCGCAGGCGCGCGGCGACTATGACGGAATCAAGGCGCTGCTCGCCATCCCGCAGGACGAGGTGATCAACATTGTCAAGGAATCGGGGCTGCGCGGCCGCGGCGGCGCCGGCTTCCCGACCGGCATGAAATGGTCGTTCATGCCCAAGGAGCCGAAGGAGGGGCGGCCGAACTTCCTGGTCATCAACGCCGACGAATCGGAGCCGGGATCGTGCAAGGACCGCGAGATCATCCGCCACGACCCGCACAAGCTGATCGAGGGCGCTTTGATCGCGGGTTACGCGATGCGCGCCCGCGCCGCCTATATCTACATACGCGGCGAGTTCATCCGCGAGGCCGAGACGCTGCAGGCGGCAGTGCAGGAGGCCTATGACGCGGGCTTCCTCGGCAGGAACGCCGCCAAGTCGGGTTACGACTTCGACCTGTTCGTCCACCGCGGCGCCGGCGCCTATATCTGCGGCGAGGAGACGGCGCTGCTCGAAAGCCTCGAGGGCAAGAAGGGCATGCCGCGCCTCAAGCCGCCCTTTCCGGCCGGGGCGGGGCTCTACGGCTGCCCGACCACCGTCAACAACGTCGAGTCGATTGCGGTGGTGCCGACCATCCTGAGGCGCGGCGCAGCCTGGTTCGCGGGCATCGGCCGCCCCAAGAACGAAGGCACCAAGCTGTTCCAGCTCACCGGCCACGTCAACCGGCCCTGCGTCGTCGAGGAGGCGATGTCGATCCCGTTCCGCGAGCTGATCGACCGGCACGCGGGCGGCATCCGCGGCGGCTGGGACAATCTGCTCGCGGTCATCCCGGGCGGCTCGTCGGTGCCGCTGGTGCCCGCGCATGAGATCATCGACGCCCCGATGGACTTCGACGCGCTGCGCGACCTGCAGTCGGGGCTCGGCACGGCGGCGGTCATCGTCATGGACAAGTCGACCGACATCGTCCGCGCGATCAGCCGCATCTCCTATTTCTACAAGCACGAGAGCTGCGGCCAGTGCACGCCTTGCCGAGAAGGCACCGGCTGGATGTGGCGGGTGATGGAGCGGCTGCGCGAGGGCAATGCCGAGGTGGGCGAGATCGACCTCCTGTGGGACGTCACCAAGCAGGTCGAGGGCCACACCATCTGCGCCTTGGGCGACGCCGCCGCCTGGCCGATCCAGGGCCTCATCCGCCACTTCCGCCCCGAGCTCGAGCGGCGGATCGCGACGCGCAGAGGCGAAGGCACGCCGATCTTGGAGGCCGCGGAATGAGGCCGATTTCGCTCGTCCTGGCCGCAATTCTTCTCGCTGCCGCCGGGGCA
>JALYHK010000030.1 GCA_030776605.1 Pseudomonadota bacterium | reverse complement strand
AGCGAGGAGGTCGATCCGAAGGGGCAGATCGAGGAGGCCGAGGCGGCGCTCTACCGGGTCGCCGAGGAGGGCGGCGGCGAGGGCACCGTCAAGAGCTTCGCCCAAGCGACGCGGCTTGCCATCCAGCTGGCGGAGAAGGCGCTCAACACCGGCGGCGGCCTCTCGGGCGTGACGAG
This sequence comes from Pseudomonadota bacterium, assembly GCA_030776605.1. GTDB lineage: Bacteria > Pseudomonadota > Alphaproteobacteria > Sphingomonadales > Sphingomonadaceae > Allosphingosinicella. Next base: position 8,954 of record JALYHK010000030.1, on the reverse strand, counting down.
CGGCTTCGACGGCATCAACGCCAAGACCGGCGGGCTCCACCAGTCCGACCTGATCATCCTCGCCGGCCGTCCCGGCATGGGCAAGTCCTCGCTCGCCACCAACATCGGCTTCAACGCGGCCCAGCGGCTGGTGCGGGACCTCGAGGACGGCATCCCGGCGGAGAAGTCGGCGGGGGCAGGCGTCGCCCTGTTCAGCCTCGAAATGTCGGCGGACCAGCTCGCCACCCGCATCCTCGCCGAGCAGTCCGGCATCCCGTCCGAGAGCCTGCGCATGGGCAAGATCAGCCAGCAGGATTTCCGCAATCTCGCCCGCGCCGCCGTCGAGCTCGAATCGCTGCCGCTCTATATCGATGATACGCCGGGCCTCACCATCGCCGCGCTCAGGACCCGTGCCCGGCGGCTGAAGCGCCAGCGCGGCATCGGCCTGGTCGTCGTGGACTATCTCCAGCTCCTCCAGGGCACCGGCAGGGGCGGTTCCGCCGAGAACCGGGTGCAGGAAATCTCCGAGATCAGCCGCGGCCTCAAGACGCTGGCCAAGGAGCTGAACGTGCCGGTGCTGGCGCTGTCTCAGCTCAGCCGCGCCGTCGAGCAGCGCGAGGACAAGCGGCCGCAGCTCTCTGACCTGCGCGAGTCGGGATCGATCGAGCAGGACGCGGACATCGTCCTGTTCATCTATCGCGAGGATTATTATGTCGCCGCGCGCGAGCCGAAGCGGCCGATCGAGGGCGACGACGCCAAGGTGTGGGACGACCACGCGAAATGGATGCTCGACATGGAGCGGGTGAGCGGACTCGCCGAGCTGATCGTCGCCAAGCAGCGCCACGGCGCGACCGGCAAGCTGAAATTGAAGTTCGAGAGCAGGATCACCCGCTTCTCCGACTATGCCGACGAGGCCTATTTCCCCGAAGCCCGGGGATAGGGGCATCCTCCGGCAGAGCTTGGCGTGCTTCGGTCGCTCTCCTATCCCTCGATCATGTTGGCGGCCTGAGGATCCCTGAGGCCGACGCCGATCGAGGCGCGCGGCTGCTCGGCCTCGCTCGAGGTCACCGGATAGGCGCAATAATCGGCCGCATAATAAGCGCTCGGGCGGTGGTTGCCCGAAAGACCGACGCCGCCGAACGGGGCATTCGACGGCGCGCCATTGGTCGGCTTGTTCCAGTTGACCACGCCGGCGCGGACATTGGCCCAGAAGCGGTCGTAAAGCTCGGGGCTGCCGCCGACGAGCGAGGCGGCGAGGCCGTAGCGGGTGGCGTTCGCCTCGGCGATCGCGGCGTCGAAGTCGGGCACGCGGATCAGCTGCAGGATCGGCCCGAACAGCTCTGCGTCCGGCCGCTGCGGGATATCCGTGACGTCGATGATCGCCGGCGTCAGGAAAGGACGCGAGTCGCTCGGCCGGTCGAGCCGGCGGATGGCGCGGCCGCCGCGGCCCATCAGGTCGAGGAACGCCTCCTGGAGCTGGTCGGCCGCCTGGTTGTCGATCACCGGCCCCATGAACGGGGCGGGCGTCGCATGGGGGTGGTCGACGATGAGCCGGTCGGCGATTTTGGCGATCGTCTCGACCAGCTCCTCGTGCCGGCCGTCCTCGACGATCAGCCGCCGCGCCGCCGTGCACCGCTGGCCGGCGCTGAGGAAGGCGGACTGAACCGCGATCAGCGCCGCCGCATAGATGTCGCTCGCGTTCCAGACGATCAGCGGATTGTTGCCGCCCATCTCCAGCGCCAGGATCTTGTGCGGCGCGTCTGCGAACTGGCGGTGGAGGGCGAGCCCGGCGCGGGCCGAGCCGGTGAACAGCAGCCCGTCGATCCCGGGGTGCGTCGAGAGCGCCCGCCCCACCTCGGCGCCGCCCTGGACGACCCGCACCACGTCTTCGGGCACCCCCGCCTGGTGATAGAGCGAAACCAAGTGGGCGCCGACCGCAGGCGTCTTCTCGCTCGGCTTGAACAGCACCGCGTTGCCGGCGATCAGCGCGGGGACGATGTGGCCGTTGGGTAGGTGCGCGGGGAAGTTGAACGGCCCGAGCACCGCGAGCACGCCGTGCGGCTTGTGGCGCACCGCGACGCGGGCTCCGAGGGCGCCTTCGAGCCGCCGCTGCGAGGTGCGCTCCGAGTAAGCGGCGACCGAAATGTCGACCTTGTTCACCACCGCGTCCACCTCGGTGGCCGCTTCCCACAACGGCTTGCCGGTCTCGCGCGCGATCAGGTCGGCGAAGGCGTCCTTGCCGCCCCGCGCGACGTTGGCGAAGCGGCGCAGCGTCTCGATCCGCACCGACAGCGGCTGGGCCGCCCAGGCTCCCCAGGCGGAGCGGGCGCGCGCGACCTCCCCCTCGACGTCGCCGCTCTCGCCGGTCCACAAAGGGGTCCCGGTCGCCGGTTCGGTCGAGCTCAGCGAAGCCATGGCGGCGAAGCACCATGTTTGCCGGGCAGCGTCAAGCGGCGCGGCGCATCGCCTCGCCCATCCGCCGTACCGCCGCTATCTTGCCTTCGAAGCCCGACCAGTCGTCTGCCTCGTCGATGCGGCTCCAGATCGCCTCGACCTCGTCGATGTGCATCGAGCAGGGGCCCTCGTCCGACCAGTAGGGATGGTCGAGCGCGCCCGGCACCGGCTCAAGCCCGGCGAGTAGCTCGCGCAGCGCCGCGAACTCCTCCGAGCCATAGGCCTCCTCGGCGGGCGAGGGCTCTCGCCGCCGGCCGCCGCGCCAGTCGAAGAAGAAGCGATCGATCTCCACGGTCTTCCTGGCCAACGCCGTTTCGAGCGCGACCAGCAGAGCCCGGTCCGCCTCCTCGCCGCCCGTCCGCACGCCGATCCGCGACAGCAGTGTCTCCGCCAGCCGGCGCTGGAACGCGCCCGCAAACTGCTCGAGCGCCGGCGTCAGCGCCTGGGGCTCGGCGACGAGGGCCAGCGAGCGGGCGAGCTGGAGCACGTCCCAGTGGATCGCCTCGGGCTGACGGCCGAACGAATAGAGGCCGGCATGGTCGAAATAAGCTGCGGTGAAATGGCCGTCCCAGAAAGGCGTGAACCGCCACGGGCCGTAGTCGAAGCTCTCCGCGGTCACCGCGATATTGTCGCTGTTGAGGACCCCATGGACGAAGCCCGCGGCGATATATTCGGCAGCGAGGCGGGCGCCGCCGATAACGACGTGCCGCAGCAGCCGCGCTGCGGCGTCGTCGCGCCCTTCCTCGCCGAAATAATGGCGCAGACAAAACTCGGCGAGGCGGCGGATGTTGTTCTTTTCGTCGAAATAGGCGAGTCGCTGGAAGGTGCCGATGCGGATATGGCTGTGCTGGAGCCGGACCAGCACCGACGAGCGGGTGGGGGAGGGCTCGTCGTTCCGCTCCAGCGCCTCGCCGGTCTCGATCAGCGAAAAGCTCTTCGACGTCTCGACGCCGAGCGCTTCCAGCATCTCGGTTGCCAGCACCTCGCGGACGCCGCCCTTCAGCGTCAGGCGGCCGTCGCCGAAGCGGCTGTAGGGGGTCTGGCCGGAGCCCTTGGTGCCGAGGTCGAGGAGGCGGCCGGCCGCGTCCCTGAGCTGCGCGAACAGGAAGCCGCGCCCGTCGCCGATGTCCGGATTGTACACTCGGAACTGATGGCCGTGGTAGCGCAGCGCCAGCGGCTCCGGCAGGTTGTCCGGGAGCGGCTCGAAGCGCGCGAAGTGCCGCACCCAATCCTCGTCGGACAGCCCCTCCAGGCCCACCGCGGCCGCCCAACGGCGGTTGCGGAACCGTAGGATCGCCTGCGGGAATTCCGCCGGCGTGACGGGATCGTAGAAGGCCTCGCCGAGCGCAAGGATCGCCGTTTCCGGTCGGTAGCCGGAGGGGACGGGGACTTGGGCCATGCCGAGGCAAGCGTTCGGGGCGCTCCGCTGTTCCCGTCGGGGTGAAGGCGGGAAGAGCCGCAGCGAAAGTAAAATCCATTTTTAATACTAGAGACATATAGCGGCTGTCGTGGGCGGCAGTTCCTCTGCCGTCCGCGGGGGGCCGGAAAATGGACGGACGGGCCGTAAGGCGCTGGAACGAGGTTGCCGCTTTGGCCGCGCGCGAGGATATGCTCGCGGCGGGCATCACCTTCGTCGCGATCCTGATGTTCGTGAGCACCGGGGTTCAGGTCGTGCCGGCCGCGCTCGAGGCCCTGTTCCGCGCCCACGGCGGCAGCGACCGCATCGCCGCGACGACGCTCCTCCTCAACATCGCTCTGCTGCTCTTCGCCTGGCGCCGCTACAAGGACCTTCGCGCCGAGATGGGCCGCCGCTCGCTCGCCGAGCAGAAGGCCGAGCTCCTTGCTTCGCGCGACCAGCTCACCAACATGCTGATCCGCCGCTCGATCAGCGATTCCGGCAACCTTCTCATCGCCGAGGCCCGCGCCAAGGGTGAGCAGGTGGCGATGATCGTCCTCAACCTCGACCGCTTCAAGAACGTCAACGACGTTTACGGCCATATCGCTGGCGACGCGCTACTCCGTCGGGTCGCCGATGCGGTGCTCGCCACCGTGCCTCCCGAGGCGCTCTGCGCGCGCATTGGCGCCGACGAATTCTCGGTGATGATGCGTTTCTGCGAAACCGGCCGGACCGCGGTGACCGACGTTGCCGATCATATTCTCACCTGCCTGGCCGAGCCGGTCGAGCTCGGCGGCATCCACCTTCACACCGCCGCCTCGGTCGGCATCGCCCGCACCGCCATCGACTGCGCGGATGTCGATGGCCTGCTGCGCCGCGCCAACATTGCCATGCACGTCGCCAAGCGCGCCGGCGGGAACCGCGCCAGCTGGTTCGACAGCAGCATGGAAAGCGTGCTCAAGGCGCGCAACGACATCGAAGCGGGCCTGCGCCGCGGCATCCCGCTCGGCGAGTTCGTGGCTTTCTACCAGCCGCAGGTCGATCTCGCCTCGGGCGAGCTGCGCGGGTTCGAAGCGCTGGCGCGCTGGCAGCATCCCGCCGGCGGGATCGTCGGGCCTGAGCTGTTCATCCCGGTCAGCGAGGAAACCGGGCTGATCGAGCCGCTGTTCGATTCGGTGTTCGCCCATGCTCTGGTCGACGCACGCGCGTGGAGCGCCAGCCTGATTCTCTCCGTCAACGTTTCGGCGGCGCAGCTCAAGGACCCGTGGCTGGCCCACCGAATCCTCAAGATCCTCACCGAGGTGAGCTTCCCGGCCGAGCGGCTCGAGGTCGAGATCACCGAAAGCTCGCTCTTCGAGAATCTCGCCGTCGCCCAGGCGATCGTTGCCAGCCTAAAGAATCAGGGCGTGCGGCTGGCGCTGGACGATTTCGGCACCGGCTATTCGTCCCTCTCTCACTTGCGCGCGCTGCCGTTCGACCGGATCAAGATCGACCGCAGCTTCGTGCAGGCGATGAACCGCGATTCCGGGAGCCTTGCGATCGTCACCGCGGTCGCCGCGATGAGCCGCAGCCTCGGTGTCCCCGTCACCGCCGAGGGCGTGGAGGACGCCGCCCTCGCCGAGCAGCTGCGCTCGCTCGGCTGCGACATGGGCCAGGGTTGGCTGTTCGGCAAAGCGCTATCCGGCCCGGATACCCGCAGTTACCTGGACGAGCGCGGCCTGCTCCTCGCCTCGCATCGCGAGCTGCCCGGCTCGCCGCCGGAATGGGCGGCGCGCTCGGCCGCCTGACGCGCTCTCGAGCCTCCCAATCGGTCCAGCCTAGGAGAGCCACTCGCGGGCGAGGCCGGCGACGAGCGCCAGCGCGACCAGCACCGCGACCGCCAAGCTGATCGTCCAGGTGGCGCGGCGCCACGGCGGAATGGGCTTCTCGCTCACCTCGGGCTCCTCGTGCGGCCGCCCAGCATAGGGGCCCGAGCGGCGTCGGCAAAGCACGGCGAGGAAGGTGGATGCCCCGCGTGGATTCGAACCACGATTGACGGAGTCAGAGTCCGTAGTCTTACCATTAGACGACGGGGCAGCGAGGGCCGCGAGATAGGGGTCGGGTGCGGGGCTGTCAACGCCGGCCGGCCGCCGTTTCCCCCTCAGGCGGCGCGCTGGAGGAAGGCGGTTTCCTTCTCGACGTAGCGGCTGAAGCTGGGGCGGGCGAGGATCGCCTCCGCATAGGAAAGCAGCTTCGGCCAGCGCTCCGGGTCGAGGCTGAGGCCCAGGTGGCGGAAGTTGGCGAAGGGGCTCGCCACCGCGATGTCGGCCAGCGTCAGCCGGTCCTCGATCAGGAAGCCGGACTCGGAGATCCTGCCTTCCAGATAGTCGAGCAGCGGCGGCAGCTCGTTCCGCTCGGCGGCATCGGCGGCGGCCTGGTCGCCTTCGCGGCCGAGGAAGCGGGGCGCGACGATCCGGTTGAAGAACATCTTGCCGCCGCAGCTGCACAGGATGGTGTCGGAAAACTCCTCCCACCAGACCGTCCGCGCCCGCGCCTTGGGCTCGGTCGGGATGAGGGCGGGCTCGGGCCTGATCGCCTCGAGATAGGTGACGATGGCGGTCGAGTCGGAGATGGTGAAGTCGCCGTCGCGGAAGCCAGGGATCTTGCCGAACGGGCTTGCTTCGCGGAAGTCAGGGTCCTCGGCGCCGAGGCCGAGCGGCTTGTACTCGACCTCGATCCCCTTCTCCGCCGCGAAGGCAAGGGTCTTGCGCACGAAGGGCGACATGGACGAGCCGTAGACGATCATCGCGCGCGCTCCCGGTCGGGTTTCATTCCGCTACTTTTAATGCCTCGGGTGCCGCTGCCGCAAGCCTGGTCCGAGGCAACTGGGCGCCTTAGGCCGCCGCCGCCGCGGTGATCGGGACCGCGGTGTGCCGGAGCGGCGGGCGCTTGAGATAAGTGAGGTAGCGCCACAGCCATTCGAGCGGCCCGAAGCGATAGTGCCTCAGCCAGATCGGACTGATCGCCAGCTGCGCCGCCCAGATCGCGAACACCACAAAATAGAGCTGGTGGCGCTCGAGCTGACCGTACAGGCCGAAGCCGACGAACAGGATCAGGCAGATCAGCGAATGGGCGAGATAGTTGGTGAAGGCCATCCGGCCGACCGCGGCGAGCGCGCGGCGGAACCAGGCGATTGCGCCCGAGCGCACGAACAGCATAAGGGCGGCGAGATGGCCCATCGTCATCGCCAGCCGGCCGACGTCGTAGGTGACGTCGGCGCGCGCGAAGCCGGCGGCGGTGAAGCCCGAGCCCATCACCAGCTCCAGCTCATAGAGGTTGACGGCGAGGCCCACGCCGTATCCCGCCGCGGCCATGGCGAGGTAGAGCCGGGTCGGCCGCTGCAGCGTCAGCACGCCATATTTGAACAGCGCCATGCCGATCAGCATCATTCCGAACACGTCGAAGAAGTAGCGGTAGAGCATGAACGGGATCATCTGCACGTTCTGCGCCGCCTGCTGCGCCATCGCGCTGAAATAGCCGGCGGTGCGATCGCGCACCTCCGCCTGGAGCTGGGCGGCGGGCGGCGCGAACATCCCGATCCTCTCCTCCCACGCCTCGATCGCGCCGGTCTGCTCGTCGCTCAGCCCGGTGCCGGCCTCGCGCGCCGCCACCGCCCTTTCATAAGCGGCCTGCATCGAGAGCGTCGCCTGAGCGTCCTTCGCGTTCCAGGCAAGATTGGCGAGCAGCGCGGCAAGGCCGAGGATCAGCAGCAGCCGAGCCGAGAGCTTGCGGAAGGCGAACAGGAAGAGCGCAGTGACGCCGTAGAAGAAGAGAATGTCGCCGCCCCACAGCAGGATGTATGCGTTGGCGATTCCGAACGCGACCAGCCACAGGTTGCGGCGCATGTAGATGTCGGCCGTGTCGGTGCGCCCGGCCGCGTCCAGCCGGCTGGTCAGCAGGATGATCCCGGCGCCGAACAGCATCGAGAACAGCCCGCGTTGCGTCCCCTCGAAGCCGATCGTGGTGATGATCCAGGCCCAGAGGTTCGCCCCCTCCGCTCCGCCCCAGACGGTCGGGTTCGCATAAGCATGGGGCAGGCCGAAGCCGGTGATGTTCATCAAGAGGATGCCGAACAGGGCGGCACCGCGGACGAAGTCGAGCGCCTCGAACCGCTCGGTAGCGGGCGCCGCTGCAGCGGCGGGCGCCGCGCTGTGGTCGAGTCCGGCTGCAATCGTCGCCATGGCCGTCGCTCCCCATATCCGGCGGAAGGCACGCGAACACGCATTCTGAGATTTCGCCGGCAGCCTTGTTCCCCCCGCGCCGGTCGCCCCTTGTGGCTCCAAATGCCGGCGCGGGCAAGCGGAGATGCGCGGGGGACGGGCGCTCCTTGCTGCGGCGCAGCATGAGCCCTATAGACGCGGAACATTTCCCCCGCTTCCGCGAGTTCCAGCCCCATGAGCCCGCGCAACCTGGCGATCATCGCGCACGTCGATCACGGCAAGACCACGCTGGTCGACCAGCTGTTCCGCCAATCCGGCACCTTCCGCGACAACCAGCGGGTCGAGGAACGGGCGATGGATTCGAACGAGCTGGAGAAGGAGCGCGGTATCACCATCCTCGCCAAATGCACGTCGGTCGCCTGGCGCGGCACCCGGATCAACATCGTCGACACGCCGGGCCACGCCGATTTCGGTGCGGAGGTGGAGCGGATCCTCTCGATGGTGGACGGCGTCATCCTGCTCGTCGACGCGGCCGAAGGGCCAATGCCGCAGACCAAGTTCGTCACCGGCAAGGCGCTCGCCCTCGGCCTCCGCCCGATCGTCGTCGTCAACAAGATCGACCGGCCCGACGCGCGCCCGGCCGAAGTGCTCGACGAAGTCTTCGAGCTGTTCCTCACCCTCGAGGCGACCGACGAGCAGCTCGATTTCCCCACCCTCTACGCCTCGGGCCGCGCCGGCTATGCGGGGGCGAGCGACGACGTCCGGTCGGGCGACCTCACGCCTTTGTTCGAGACGATCGTCGATCACGTGCCGGAACCGCTCTTCCGTGCGCCTGCGGAAGCAGGAGCCCAGCCGGCGGACGAGCCGGGCTCCCGCTTTCGCGGGAGCACAAGTGATTTCCGCATGCTCGCCACCCTGCTCGACCG
>JALYHK010000029.1:4442-9179 GCA_030776605.1 Pseudomonadota bacterium | reverse complement strand
AACTCGACGCGGCCGACGGAGGGGATCCACCGCTCCGCCGCGACGATCTTCGTATCGATGTCGCCGGGAAACGGCTTGACGAGTGTTTCCAGCTCGACATGGCCGTTCCGGATCAGGAGGGGCGGCCGTCCGTAGCGTTGGACGATGGCTTCCAAGGCGGCGATGTTCTCGCCGCCGATCGACTCCAGCGGCTCCGCGTCGCGCGCGACTTTCTCCAGCGTCGGCTCGCGGATGGCGCTGGCGATCGGCTCCGGCAGTTCGCCCGCGGCAGCCTTCTCGCTGATCAGCTGCCGCAGCTCCGGCGTGAGCTTCCCCCGCACCCTCTCCAGTCTCTCTTCGTCGTTCATCTTGCCCTCCATATGATCAGTCGGAACTCAGCATCAGTATCGCGGCCGGCGGCGCGAACGCGCTCGGCATTTTTCGGTCCAGCAGCATCCGCACTGCCGCCTCGGCATCGGTGGCCGCCGCAAGCCTGTGCGCGAACCGCCGGCGCAGCCGGTCCCATAGCCTGTCGGCTTCCGATCCCTCTCCCGGCTGCCAGAGCGCCAGCTGGCGGATCGCAGCGCCTTGCGTGTCGGGGGACGCCGCGAGCAGTTCGAGCCGGTGCCGCATGGTTGCGTCGATCGGCCGCCCTGCTGGCCAGCCGCGGGGGGGACGGCCGTAGCCCCACTGCCCCGCCGCCGTCCGCCGCCACGCCTCCGCCGAGCGGGCGATCACCCGCAATTCTGCGTCCTTGCGAACCCAGGCGAGCGCACCGAGCCACTCAGCAAACAGGCCCAGCCGGGCAAGTCCGGAGACCGGATGGTCCCGCGCCGTCGGCGCGGGATGGCCGGTCCACGGCAGCAGCGCTCCCGCTTCAACCAAGCGGCGATCGCTCTCTCGCGCCGCCTCGACCAACCAGGAATATTCGGGGTGAACGGACAGGTTCAGGACCGGCGTGACATAGGGGTTGAGCACAGCCAGCAGCCGCGCCACGGCAGCGGCGGAGAAATCCTCATCCTGATCGACGGCCTTGCGCGCCACCAAACCCGCGCGAGCCTCGTGCAGCGTCCACCGGACCTCATCGCTGGAGCGCTCGTCGACACCGGCCGACCACATCGCCCAGCTTGCTGACACCGGATCGGCCTGTTCAGCACGGGTCCGGGGCCGCGCCCGCCCGCTTGACTCGAGCAGGAACGCCAGCGCACCGCGCCGGCCGATCTCGTCGGCAGATTTCTCGCAAAGCTCGGCCGCCATTCCGGCAAGCCGCGGGTCCGCGCGGAAGCGGCGCCGGAGACGGTCGGGCTCGAACTCGGCACGCGTTTCGAGACGCGTGAGCGCCAGTAACGGCGGCAAGTCGGCGAGATCGTCGTCGTCGCCGGTCAGCAGGTTGCGCTCTCGCAACAGGGCGCGGGCGCGCCCCCAGCGCCCCGATCGCCACCAGAAGGCGCGGATCGCGTCGGCGGCGGGAGAGTGCGCATTCGTGTCCGCGCCGGCGAGTGCCGATTTGACGACGTAGTCACCCTCGATCCAATCCTGCCGCTCGATCAGCCGGGTCAGTTCGCCGATGAGAGCGTCGGAGACGTCTGCCCTGCTCTGCGGTGCGCCCTCGCGATGGAGCGACGTGCGCTCGCCGCGTGCGGCGAGGACCAGGTCGCGCGCCTCAAGTGGAAGCTCGGCGATCATCTCATCGCTGAAGCGCATGGCGTCGGCGGTCCGGACGAGCGGCGCCGTTGCCCGCGTCCGCATAAGCTGGAGCTGGTGGTAGGCGGCTTCGGCGAGCGCCCATGGTTCGGTTTGCTGGCTGAACCATCGCACAGCCGCCGCATCGAGCCGCGCACAGGCACCGCCCCCCTCTCCGTAGAGCAAGGGCAGGAGCAGGCGCCGCATCTGCGGCTGCTGGCGCAGGAATCCCTGCTCGTCGCGCCCAGGCTGGAAGAGCCAGGTCTGGTCGGCGAGCCGCCGCAGGAGGTCCTTCGCCTCCTCCTCGCTGACCCGGCCCATCCGCAGCGCCGGCGCCAGCACCTCCCGGATCACAGCGGCGCTGATCCTGCGAACGATCAGCCCGGGGTTGATCAGCCGCCGCAGGACAGGATCGTCGATCCGCGACAACAGGCTGCGATACAGAAAAGCGCTCGTGACCGAACTGCGTCGGCGGCGCGACGGCTTCAACGCCTCGCGTCCGCTCGACTTGAGGGCGCCGGCCGCCAGTCTCATGACGAGCGGGTTGCCCTTGGCGAGCGCCTCGACCTCGGGCCGCAGCTCCGGCGGCACCTCCAGCCTTTCCAGGAGGCTATTGGCGGCACCGCCAGCCAGTCCTTTGAGCGGGATGTGATCGCCGATCCGCTGGGGCAGGCTGTAAAGCCCCCCTTCCCGCCCGGCCGCCAGCACGCGGAGAGGAGACAGCTTCTCCTCGACCAGCCGGTCCAGCCAGTCGAAAAGCATGTGAGGGTGGGTCTCGCCGCGGCCGCGAAGCGCCTCCAGCGTGTCCACCACCAGCAGAACGGAGCGGCCGGAGACCTGCACCGCCTGACCGATCATGCTGGCGAGCGCGCGCGGGAAGATCTGACGTTCCGCCCGGGACATGGTCTCCGACGGCGCGTCGCTGCTGGCGGCCTTCAGCCTCTCCGCACGCAAGACGAGGCCGTTCGCGCCGAGCTGGTCGGCCAGCTGACGCGCGACGTCGGCGGTGATCGCCAGCTGGTCGAGCACGTCCAAGCCTGGGCGGTCGAAGTCCAGCCGGACGGTAAGCGTCGACTCGGCGCGCTCCGCCTGGGCGACCGCCGCCTCCACCAGCATCGACTTACCGATCCCCGGCTCGCCCTCAAGGAACAAGGCGGTGACCGGCGGCGCCTGGATCGGGCGCGCCAGCCAGTTTGCGATCTTCGCTTTGTCGGCGTCGCGGCCGACCGGGTCGCTGCGGGCGACCTTCTCCAGGCGACGCTCATGATCGAGCCGCGCCAGCGCAATGTTTACGACGTGCAGCAGCGGGTAAGCGGTCGCGGCGTCGCCGGCCCAGTCGAGCGTCACCGCGAGCCGTTCCAGCAGCGGGCGCGAAGCCGCTTCCGCGGCCGCGGCCGCGGCTTCGACCGCCGACAGTGAGAAGGGCGGATTGCCCAGCAGCGCGTCGAGCAGGTCGGCGGTCTGCGGGTCGGTGCCTCGATCGCGCCGCTGTTCCACCGCCGTCCGCAATCGGCCCTGCGCCGACAGGTTGCGCAGGACGTGGCGGCGTTCCGGCGTCCGCATGAGCCAATAGCCGGACCTGTCCGCGAGATGCGTGTCGCACCTCCCCGCCAGCTCGGAGGCGAGCAGGGCAAGCTCGTTCGGCCGCTGCTTCAGATCGTCCGGCAGGGCATCGATGGGTTTGAACGGGCCGGAGAGGGCGGCATATTCGCGGGCCTGTGCGATCGGCATGTCGGCCATGGCCGTGACGTCAGCCATGGTCCGCCTCCCCCGCCAGCGGCGCCTCGGCGTTGGGCCGCTGCTCGGCGAGGCTACACAAGCGCGGCCTGAGCCGCTGCGCCACGTCCGCGGCGCGCCACGGCTCGTAGATGCCGGCGGAAGCAGGCAGATCGAGCAGCGCCTCCTCGACCAGCTCGGCGACCCGCTCGTCGCTGATTTTCCGCCCCAGACCTTCCGCCGCCAGCCGCACGAACCGTTCCACATCGACTTGGCTGAAGCCGGTCAGATATTCCGTGACGAGGCCTGCCGAGCCCTCGCTGAGCGCTTCCGGCCCCGAACGGAACTGCTCGCCCGGCACGCCCGCCGCTTCAAAGCCGGCGACGACGAGACGGATCTGCTCGAGCCGCAGCGCCTCGTCGACGAAGCCCTCGAACGCTGCGCGCAACTCCTCGCCGAACGCCACCGAGGGATGGTCGAGAAACACCCAGAGCCGCAGGCAGCGGGATCCAAGCTCGCTATCGAGCAGCCGAGCGACGCGCCGGGCGCGGTCGACGGCGATCGCCTCGGGAGTGGTCTCGTCGCTTGCCACGCCCGGGGCCTCCGCGATCGTCCCCACATCGATGCCGATTGCGGCGGCCCGGCGCGCGACTTCGTCAGCGAAGTCAGGCACCACCGTCTCGAAACTCACGCGGATCAGCCGCAGTTCGGGGCTGCGCGCGACCAGTTGCTCCAGCATCAGATAGGAGAAGGGCAGGCCGGTCACGTCGCCGGCGGCGTGGATTCGCTTTATCCGAATCCCGCGGGCGCGGCCGCCGGGGCGGCTCGCAGCGGCGAAGGCGCCGAAGAAGTCGGAGCGCCCGATCACGTAATCGCCCTCCGCTGTGCCGTCGAGCGACCACATGGCCGGCGGTGCCTCGTCGGCGGCGATCAGGTCGCGCAGGTCCTGCGGAAAGCGGCTGGCCGGCACCAAACGGCCCGCCGCAGGCGGAGGCGCTTTCCCCTGATGGATGCCGGCCAGCAAGAGGCGCATGTCGAAGCAGGCGCCGCCCGACGAACCGCCGCGCGTCCTCGCCGTGTGGCCCCAGCGCGCGGTGAGCCCGCGTATCTTGCGGAAGCTGCCGGGGCTGATGCCCGCATAGTTTCCGGCCGGATAATGAACCAGCATCATAGCATTGTGCGTGCGCAGCTGCGTCTCCGGCGGCGCAAGCTTGACCGTGCCGAGGTGGGCGCCGGCCGGAAACCGCAGCTGGAGCAGCGCGAGATCGTGCAGATTCTCGACCTCATTGTCGTTGCCGGGGAGTCGATCGTCGAGTTCCTCCTCGCTGCACTCGGAGTGAAAGCGCAGCGGGATAAAGG
>JALYHK010000029.1:0-4432 GCA_030776605.1 Pseudomonadota bacterium | reverse complement strand
TTCGATTCGACGTTTGTCGGCAAATTCGACGTCTATGCGCTCGGCATCCCTAACCACGTGCCAGGCGGTAAGGACGGTGGTCGGGCCGACCAGAACCCCTGAGCCCCTGACCGCCGTGCCGACGCGAATGCAGCACCGCGTCGCTCTGGCGCGCGCGCCGAAGGTGGACCAAACCTCGTCGGGTATGCCCTCGACGAGGTCGTCGCCGTCCTCTTCTTCTTCCTCCTCTTGGATCTCGGTGCTCGCGGAGCGTGGGAGCGTCTCTTCCCAATCCTCCGGCAGTGGGACGCCCCGAGTGGCCAGAGCGTGGGCGAGCGGCGCCAGCAGTCCGTGGAAGGCGATCTGTTCGACGGCGAATTCCTCGGGATCGCGCCCGATGCCTGGGGCCACGTCCTTCAACGCCGCCATGTGCAGACGCTGACCTTCCTGGCCGAGCTGGATTGCCGTGAGCGCATCGGCGGCGGCGGCCGGGTGCGCGCGGATGGCATCCCTCAACATGGCACGAATGGCTTGGTCGGACACGTTCGCCCCTCTGGTGTCTTCGGATTTCTCCAGCGGCGGCGGTTACGGGTCGGCGGCAGGGAACTCTCGAGCCGCCTGGATCGAGTCGAGTCGCACGGCCCGTGGAGACGGACTCGGCGCCGGCGACGCCTCGGTGCGCTCGCGGCCCTCCTCCCGCTCGCCACTGGGATATGGCTCGGGCGCGACCCTGATCGGGCGCTCCCCGCAAAGGGACGAGCGAGCAAGACCCGTCAGGTTGATCTCGCGCCTGTCCCTGCCGAACGTTCCGACGAACCCGACCCTCCGCCCGGCACAGTTCACCTCGACCATTGACCGGCCGAGTGGATGACGCTCGTCTAATCTGCTGCAGTTGTCGCGCAGGAACAATTGCGACAGATGACTGCCGAGGCGGTGAGAGCCGGTCTGGGGAAGGCCTGCTCGGTTGCTCGCGACCGAGAGATGGTTTTGAAGAAGGCGGATCTTGTGCTCGCCGTCTTCACCGAACCAGCGACCGAGCCAATCGAGCCACCTACTCACCCGTGCCCCCACGTCGCAGATAATATAGAAAGTCGAATCCAGGACCGCGCTGATCATATTCCCATCTGTAGAAGAATCAAACAGTGTCGCCTCACATTTGCGGGCCGTCAGCACCTGTCACGGCGATGGGGCGCGTGAGAGACAAGTGTGCTGGATGAGCCGACGGTCCATACGGGCACGTGCGAATGGCTGATCCTGGTGTCATTGGAGCCGCAACCCGCGCGACTGCTCCCGATCAGGAACCGCCCGCAGCTTCTGGTGTCGACGATGCAGACAGTCCAAGTGCGCTCCCGCGACTGGTTCCTCCGGCTGCTATCGAGATCGATGGAGCCAACCCTTGCTACGTCGGGCTTCCCGCTGGTGGAAGTAAGCGGCGGGCTCGATTCCGCCTGTGTTGCCGTTGCTGCCCACTCCTTGAGGAACGGGTTGACATCGTACGGCATCATGCTCGACGGCGCCGTGGGGACGCAGCAGCAGCGCCGGCGTCGCGAACTCGTCGAGCTGCTGGGACTGACTGACTTCGAATTCCCCGTGTCTCCGTTCGCGCCGTTCGCGACCCTCGAGGACGAGCAGTGCGCAGTGACTCCGTTCGACGAGGTTTACCGGCTGGCCTGCCTCAACGCCATCGACCGAATCGCCGAGCGTACGGGCGCAAACGTCGATCTGCTGGTCACCGGCATCGGCGGGGATGAGCTCACATTTGAAAATACCTTCCGGCGCGAGGAGTGGGAGGTCCGCGGAAGCGTTTGCACCTCGTCGATCATCGCGGCGGCATGCCGCGCGGATATGTTCATGAGACGCGGCATATGGACCAGCAATCCCTGCATCGCGCAGGAAGTAGTGGACTTCGGCCGGGCGCTACCGAAGAAGATGCGGCAGAACCGTCTGCTCAACATCCTCACCCTTGCACGCTCTGGACTGAGCGACGGATTTCTATTCGCTCGATACTTCGAGAACTTCCTAAGCATCTATCTTCGGGACGCAGCTTTGTACGATTTCGATCAGGCACTGACATCCTCGGTGCTGGCCGACTACCGGATCCTCGACGTTTCGCCGCTGCTCGCCAGAGCCAGGGACGCCACGCTGAACGGATTTTCGCAGGAGCTCGCTACGAAGCTGTTCCTGCTCGTCAAACTTGAGAAGGTGCTTGCGCGATATGTCGGATGAAAGCGGACCAGATGTGGACGGCAGCTCGCTGCGATCGGTGGAACTGTCGCTTTACACGCTTGCCGAGTGTAAGCCGTGCGAGCTGATCAAAGCCGCGCTCGCAAGCGAAATGTTCGACGACGTGCAGCCGATCTCGGTCCATAGCCTCGAAATTGACGACGTGAGGCGGCTCCGTAAGCAGCTCGGGCAAAGATGGCCTTCCCTTTGCTTTTGGTGACATCCGACGACGCCATTCTCGCCTGCAGGCTCGGCGTGATCCATTCCGATCTGGAGTCGGAGCGAGGAGCAATCCGTCACTGGCTGGACCAGCTTCCCGGACAGCGCTAAGCGAAAGCAGATCCGGGACGGCTCCCTAGGCAGCGGACGGCGCTGGAACTCCCTCCTGGTGCCGCCACCATCTGGCGCCGGTTCAACAAATTCCCGTCTTGGTATCCCGCCACGGCAGCCGCTGGCTAGAACTCCTTCATCCTTGGGACGACCCGGCGCAGGGACAGCTTCGCGATGCAGGGCGATCCTATCCGCGGCGATCGAGCTTTATGCGCTGCTGCGCGGCGGGCCGCCGCGCGGCTGCCACTGCGGTCTGTCGCAGGGCTCGTCGCCGAGCGCCTGCGGCGCCTCGAGCGGCCCGCTTGAGCGCGGCGCCGCCCGCACCGGCCGATTCGGCTGCTTCAACCCTTCCTTTGCCGATCGCCGTTATCGCCGGACGCCGGATTCGATTCGGGAGACGGTGCACATGCGCATCTTGGTGACGGGTGTCGAGCCGCAGGAACATGTCTGCGAGGCAAGGGCTGGCCTGCTGCAGGTCCGCTCGCCGACCAGGCTTTGTACCCGTGGCGGACGAACCTGGCTGCTCGAACCGAACGGTTCCCGCAGGTCGCGCCCGAGTCGGCCGTTGATCGCCGCGCTTCGGCGCGCGCACGTCGAGCTTCAGCTTCGCGGCATCGACATGACAGAAAAGCGAGGCCAGCTCGCTCAGCCGAGGGGTGTGGATGATCCTTATCTGCGCAAGCTCACCGGCCTGGCATTTCTCGCCCCGGACATGCAGCGGGGGATCCTTGAAGGGCAGCAGCCGGCCGGGCTGACCCTCAGCACCCTCCTGTCCGTTCCCCTCCCGCTCGATTGGCAGGAGCAGCGGCGGCAGCTCGGCTTCGGCAGCTGAGCAGGGCCTGATCCTTCCTGTTCGGCGCCAGAAATCTTCCTGATCCGCGCCTGTTATTCGCCTGATATCGGCCCCCATCTGGCCTGCTAACTTCCGCTGGAGAGGCCAGGAAAACAGCGGGAAACCGCAATTTGCCCTCTGCGGTACGCGGTAGCGTGAGCCGCAAAAGTGCATGAGAAATCTCAAGAACAGGAGAGAACAGGCAAAGGGTGTGTGGCCGGAGCGCCGCAGAGACTGCGGCGCAAATGGCGGCTGATATCCGGCTGAATACTGGCCAGCGGCAGAGGGGAGACACCCTTTCAGGCCCGACTTTGGCGCAGTTCCGCGCCATTTCAGCGGGCGCATCACCTCGCGAGAGCAGGGTTCGAGGGGTGAATGGCGGAGCGGGAGGGATTCGAACCCTCGATACGGTTTTGCCGTATACTCACTTTCCAGGCGAGCGCCTTCAACCACTCGGCCACCGCTCCGGCATTCCCGGAAAGCCCATCTAGTGAGCCGTCTCCCCGGGGGCAAGCTGGCCGGCGATCGCGTCGATCCGGCGCGCGAGGGCGACGTCGCGGGCGGTGACGCCGCCGGCGCTGTGGGTGGTGAGCGCGATCTCGACCCGGTTCCAGCTGTTCGACCAGTCGGGATGATGGTCCGCTTTCTCCGCTTCCAGCGCGACCCGGGCGATGAAGCCGAACGCCTCGCCGAAATCGGCGAAGCGGAAGCCGCGCCGCAGCGCCTTCGCCTCCGCGTCGTAATGCCAGTCGGCAAGCGCCCTCAGCGCCTGCTCGCGCTCCGCCTCGCTCAGCACAGTCATGGCCTTCCTCCTCAGCGCCCGCCGTTCTATGTCGCCTCGCGTGCCACAGCGTCAAACCTTCGCGCCCGACGCGGCCGAGATCGAGCGGCTCGCCGAAGCGGCGATCGCCCGCATGCCCGAGCGGTTCCGCGCGCTGCTGCACGGCGTCGTGCTGCGCGTCGAGGAGTTCGCCGACGAGGGCGTGCTCGCCGAGCTCGGCATCGAAGACCCCTTCGACCTCTCCGGCCTCTATACCGGCCGGCCCATCGGCGAGCAGAGCTCGATGC
>JALYHK010000028.1:6675-9206 GCA_030776605.1 Pseudomonadota bacterium | reverse complement strand
GCTCGGTGCCGCGCATCAGCCTCATTGCGGGCTCACCACCTGATCCTCGGGCCGCGGCTCGGCGACCAGTGCGCCGGGCGGAACGGTGCCGAGATATTCGCGCACCAGCTCGTCGAGCGACGGCTCCGAGCGGGGATCCTGGAGCAGCTGCTGCGCGCGCATATAGTCGTAGCGCCGCGCGCTCATCGCCCGCGCGTCCTCGGCTGAGCGGAGGATGGTCGGGCGGATGAAGACCATCAGGTTGGTGCGCGCCCGCGAGCGGCTCCTGGAGCGGAACAGATTGCCGATCACGGGGATGTCGCCCAGCAGCGGGATGCGTTCGATGGTGCGGCGGTCGTTGTCGTCGAGCAGGCCGCCGATGCCGACGATCTCGCCGTCGTCGACGGTGATGGTGGTGCGGATCTCGCGCTTGTTGAGGATGAGGTCCTGGAAGCGGCTCGAGACCGGCCCCGCGATCGAGCTCACCTCCTGCCGCAGGTCGAGCTTGATGGTGCCGCCGGCGTTGATCTGCGGCGTCACCTCGAGCGTAATGCCGACATTCTGCCGCTGGACGGTGCGGAAGGCGTTGTCGAAATTGGGCGACAGCGCCTCGCCGGTCGTCACCGGAATCTCCTGCCCGACCAGAATGTAGGCCTCCTGGTTGTCGAGCGTCATAACCGAGGGCGTCGAGAGGATGTTCGAATCGCTGTCCTGGCGGACCGCATTGATGATCGCGCCGAAGATGGCGTTGCCGGTGCGGATCGCGATGCCGCCGATGCCGCCGGCCGCGCCGGCGATCGAGTCGGCCGCTGCGGCCGCCAATTCGTCGGCGAGGTCGTTCGACGCATCGTTGTCACGGCGGAGCCGGTCGGCGGCCACCGCCGCGGCGATCGTCGCCGCGTTGGGCGCCACATTCGAGTAATTGGTGACCGCGAACGGAATGTTCGACCCTTCGAGGCCAGCGAGCAGCAGCTGGACGCCCAGCCGCCGCGCCGCCGTGTCGGAAATCTCGACGATGATCGCCTCGACCAGCACCTGCTCGCGCCGGGTGTCGAGCTGACGGATCACCTCGCCGAGCATCCGCTGGACGTCCTGCGGCGCCGAGATGACGATCGCGTTGGCGCCTTCGAAGCGGGTCACCACCGCGTTGCGGAACGCCGGCGAAGGCGCGAGCGCGGCGGCGACCGCCTGCGGGGGGCCGCCGTCCGGCCCAACGACCGGAGAAACGGCCGCAAAAGACGGCGCCTGCCCCATCAGCTGCTGGAGCACCGGCAGCAATTGCTCGGCGTCGGCATGTTCGAGGAAGACGACCCGCACCTCGCTGCCGCTCGCCGCGCGCGCGTCGAGCTCCTGCGCGACCTCGATCAGCCGCGCCACCGTCGCCGCGTCGCCGCGGAGGAGCAAAGCGTTGGAGCTGTCGACCGGCACCACCGAGACGCCCTGGGGCACCAGCGCCCTCAGCGCCTCGGCGATCTCCCGCGCGCCGGCATTGTCGAGCCCGAGCACGCGGGTAGCACCGCTGTCGACGTCGATCCGCGCCAGCACCTGCCGAACCCGCGCGACATTGTCGGCGAAGTCGGCGACGACGATGGAATTGCGGCTGGCGGTGATCGAGCCCTCGCGGCTCACCAGCGGCCGCAGCGTCTCGACCGCGGCCGCCGGCTCGATGTTGCGTACTCTCAGTATCTCAGTGACGAAATTGTGCGCGCTGCCGCGCCGGCCGTTCCTCACCGGCGCCGACGCCGAGGCGCCCGAGACCGGCTGGATGCGCAGCGCTCCGCCACTGGTCGGCACGGCGACAAAGCCGTTGGCCCGCAGCGTCGAGAGGAACAGCTCGAAATATTCGGAACGCGACAGCGGCCGGTCGGTCACCACCGACACCCGCCCCTGCACTGCCGGATCGATGATGAAGGTCCGTCCGGTCACCCGCGCCGCGTCCTGGATGAAGGCGCGGATGTCGGCGTCGCGCAGGTTGAGCACGTGCTGCGCGGCCGCGGGCGGGGCCGGCGCGGCAACCGCCAATGCTATCGCCAGCGCAGCGAGCAGCCGCTTCACCGGTCGAGCCTCACCCGCATCGGCAGCCGGCGCCCGGCGCGCTCGACGATGAGGTCGAGCTCGCCCCCCGCCCCGCCGGCCAGAGCGGCGGCCTGCATTTCGGAAGTCACCGGCCGGCCGTTCACCGCGACGATTACGTCGCCCGGCGCGAAGCCGGCGCGGCGGAACGCCTCGCCCGAGCCGCCCGGCATCACGCTGATCCCGGTGACCCGCCCCTCCGACATCCTCGGAGCGGTCCGGATCTCCGGTCCCGCCTCGGCCGCCGGCGCGGAAGCCGGCAGGGTGGCCGCCGGCGCGGCGGGCACATCCTCGGCGGGCGTCGACTGGTCGAGGAAGATCTGCTCGCGCGCGCCGCCGCGCGAGATGGTGACGCTGTCGAAGTCGACGGCGACGAGAGTGACGCCGGGGACGATCTCCTCGCCGACCGCGAAGCTCCCCTGGCGCCCGTCCGGCGTCGCGATGATCGCCGAGCCGCGGCCTGTCGCCCGGTCCTCGCG
>JALYHK010000028.1:0-6665 GCA_030776605.1 Pseudomonadota bacterium | reverse complement strand
GTGGAGGGTGAGGTCGAGCGAGGTGACCACCGCCGGCCCCTCCTGGGTTCCAGTGCGGAAGAAAGGATCGAAGGCGGCGAGCGACGAGGAGGCGGGGAGGGTCGGCTCGTCTGCCCGCCAGTCGCCGACCGGGCCGATCGGGGTTGCCACTACCCAGAACAGCCTTGCGCACTGCACCGCGACGAGGCCGATCAGGACGAACTCCGCCGCCGTGGCGGCACCGATCCGCGGGAGGCGGAAGTTCGGCCGCCGCGCGCGCGCTTCGCTCGCCAGTTGCATCCTCCCCGCCCTCCATACCCGCCCGGCGCCGCACGGTCGACCGAGACGAAGCCATCGTCTTGAAATCAGGCCGGGAAGCGCCCGCTCTCCCTCCCCGGAGAGTCGCGCGGCAAGGAGAGTTTCCAGCTTTTCCGGTGGGGCGCAAGCCGAAAGGGGCGCGGGCGCTGTGCGCCTCGGCGATTCTTGATCGGCTGTGGCAGGAATGGGTAGGGCGGCGCCTCTAGGGACAAGCGCCGCCCTGAAGCTCAGTATCTAACGCGCTCAACCTAGACGGCGGCTGAATAGTCGGCGACGACCAGCCAGATCGGCCAGGCGGGAAGCGCCATCAGCGTGCCGAGGGCGAGCCGGTCGAGCGCGGTCACCTTCTGGCCGCGCGCCCGCATCAGCCCCACCGCGGCGAGGCCGAGCAGCCCGGCGGCGAGCAGCACGAAGGGAAGCAGCATCCAGCCCAGCCAGGCACCCAGAGCGGCGAACAGCTTCGGGTCCCCCGCCCCCATTCCCTCACCCCCGCGGATGCGCCGGTAGCCGAAGGCGATCAGCCAGAGCAGAACGAACCCGGCGGCGGCGGCGATCGCCCGGTCGAGGAGCGGCGGGCCGAAGCCGGCCCAGGCGGCGGCGAGGCCGAGCGGGATCAAGGGAAGGGTCAGCTTGTCGGGCAGCCAATGGTGCTGGAGGTCGAGGAGTGCGATCAGCAGCAGCCACCAGCCGAGCAGCGCGCTCACCAGGCCGAGCCAGCCGCCGTGCGCGACCAAGGCGATCATCCCCAGCGCCGCGGCCGTAAGCTCGACCGCGAAATGGCGCGGGTCGATCGGGGCGTCGCAGCGGCGGCAGCGGCCCCGCGCGGCGAGGAACGACCAGATCGGCACCAGCTCCCACGCCCGCAGCGGCTTGTGGCAGATGTCGCAGCGCGAACGGCCCCTGAGGACGCTGCGGCGCTCGGGCCAGCGCACCAGGATCGTCGCCGCGAAGCTCCCTGCGACCGCGCCTAGCAGCAGCCCGATGACGGCGCGCAGCGGCGCCGATGAGGCGACCAGGTCCGCGAGGTCTTCGAACAGACCCGTCACCCGGCCGCCGCGAGGATCCGCTGGGCCTGGAGGAGGTGCGGCCGGTCGATCATCCGCCCGCCGAGCGACAGCGCGCCGGCGTTCGGATTGGCCGCAAAGGCCTCGACCACCGCACGCGCCTGCGCGACCTCGTCCTCCGTCGGCGTGAAGGCCTCGTTGATCACCGAGACCTGCGACGGGTGGATCGCCATCATGCCGGAAAAGCCGTCGCGCCGCCCCCGCGCCGCATAAGCGGCGAGGCCGGTGAGGTCCTTGAACACCGGATAGACGGTCTCGATCGCCGCCACGCCCGCCGCCGCCGCGCCGAACAGGCAGAGGGAGCGGGCGAGCTCGTAGGGCGGGGTGTAGGAGCCGTCCTCCGCGCGAGAAGACGCCGCGCCGATCGCGGCGGGCAGGTCCTCGGCGCCCCAGGTGAGCCCCGCCAGCCTTACTTGGCCGGCATAGCTGCCGAGCTGGAAGATGGCCGAAGGCGTTTCGGTCGCGATCGCAAGGATCTGCGCGGTGACGTTGCCGCGCTGCGTGAGGCGCCGCGACAGCTCGGCGACCGAACCGCCGCCCTCCGCCTTGGGCAGCACGATGCCGTCGGGGCGCCCGGGCAGCACCGCCTCCAGGTCGCGCTCCGCTTCGGCGCTCCCGAGCGGATTGATCCGCACCCACAGGTTCGCTTCGGCGTGGGCGGCGAGGAAGCCCGCCACCGCCCGCCGCGCTTCCGGCTTCGCCCCGGCGGCGACCGCATCCTCGAGGTCGAGGATCAAGGCGTCCGCCCCCGATCCGAGCGCCTTCTCCATCCGGTCGGGCCGGTCGCCGGGGACGAAGAGGAGCGAGCGCAGCTTCACCCGCGCCTCCGCTGCATCAGCGCCGTGCGCTCCATGACACAGACCAGCTCGTCGCGCTGGTTGAACATGCGGTGCTCGAAGGTGACGATGCCGGCGTCCGGCCGCGACTTCGAATCCTTGAGGCCGATCACTTCCGTCTCCGCGCGCAACGTGTCGCCGATGAACACCGGCTTGGGCATGCGCACCTTGTCGTAGCCGAGGTTGGCGACAAGCGTGCCGAGCGTCGTGTCGCCGACCGACAGGCCGACGAGCAGCGCGAAGGTGAAGGTGCCATTGACGACAATGCGGCCGAATTCGGTCCCTTCGGCATAGGTCTCGTCGAGGTGGAGCGGCTGCGGATTGTGGGTGAGCGCCGAGATCAGCAGATTGTCGGTCTCGGTCACGGTGCGGTGCGGCTGGTGGAGGATGCGGTCGCCCAGCGTCCATTGCTCGTAGAAGCGCCCGGGCATCAGGCGGCCCCGTCATGCTGAACTTGTTTCAGCATCCATTCCTCCGGCACCACGGCGGCTGACGAGATGGACCCTGAAACGAGTTCAGGGTGACGAGTGGGGTTCATCACGCCTCCCCCTTCTCCACCCGCACCAGCAGCTCGCCTTCGCTCACCTGCGCGCCCGCCTCGGCCGCGAGCTCCGCGACGATACCGTCGAACGGCGCGGCAAGGCTATGCTCCATCTTCATCGCCTCCAGCGTCAGCAGCTTCTGCCCCTTCGCCACCTGGTCCCCCTGGCGCACCTCGACCGAGATCACCCGGCCCGGCATCGGCGACAGCAAGGTGCCGTCCGCCGCCGTTCCCCCCCCGCCGCCGCCGCCCGCGCCGGGAAGGGTGAAGGCGAAGGCCTGTCCGCAGGAGAAGACCAGCACGGTCTCTCCTTCCGCGGTCGCCATTCCCTCCACGGCACCGCCGCTCTCGATCACCCGCACCTCGCCTTTGTGGGCGAGCGCGACGCGGCGATAATCCGAAGCGTTGAGCCGGAAGCCCTGCAGCGCCGACCACGGCCCCTGCTCCTGGGCAAGGTCGAAATCCGACGCCAGAAGAGCGGTGGCGGCGAGGTTCCAGACCCCTTCGCCCGGCTCGGAATTCGGAACGAGGGTCGCGAGGCGCGAGGGAATGAAGCCGGTATCGACCTCTCCGGCGCGGAAATCCGGATCGGCGGCGGCGCGGGCGAGGAAGCCGGCGTTGGTGCGGACCGGCCAGACCTCGACCTGCTCGAGCGCGTCCGTCAGCCGCTCGGCCGCTTCCTCTCGCGTCGCGCCGCGGGCGATCAGCTTGGCGATCATCGGATCATAGTGCGGCCCGATCCGGTCGCCTTCCTCGACGCCGGTGTCGATGCGCACCCCCCGCGGCAGCACGAAATGGTCGAGCCGACCGGTGGAGGGAAGGAATTCGTGGGCCGGATCCTCGGCATAGAGCCGCGCCTCCATCGCGTGGCCGCGGATCGCGAGCTCCTCCTGGCGCAGCGGCAGCGGCTCGCCCGAGGCGATGCGCAATTGCCATTCTACCAGGTCCTGGCCGGTAATCTCCTCGGTGACCGGATGCTCGACCTGGAGCCGGGTGTTCATCTCCATGAACCAGATGCGGTCGGCCCTGAGGCCTTGCGACGCGTCCGCGATGAACTCGACCGTCCCCGCCCCGACATAGTCGACCGCTTGCGCCGCCTTCACCGCCGCCTCGCACACCGCGGCGCGGGTCGCATCGTCCATGCCGGGCGCGGGGGCTTCCTCGATCACCTTCTGATGGCGGCGCTGGAGCGAGCAGTCGCGCTCGAACAGGTGGGCGGCGTTGCCGTGGCTGTCGCCGAACACCTGCACCTCGATGTGCCGCGGCCGCTCGACATATTTCTCGATCAGCACCCGGTCGTCGCCGAACGCGGCCGCCGCCTCGCGCTTGCAAGACGCGAGCATGTCCTGGAAGTCGGCCGCATCGTTGACGCGCCGCATCCCCTTCCCCCCGCCGCCCGCCACCGCCTTGATCAGCACCGGCCAGCCGATCGCGCCGGCCTCCTTCTCCAGCCGCTCCGGGTCCTGATCCTCGCCATGATAGCCGGGGGTGACGGGCACCCCCGCCTCCTGCATCAGCTTCTTCGCCGCATCCTTCAGCCCCATCGCGCGGATCGCCGAGGGCGGCGGCCCGACCCAGAGAAGCCCCGCCGCCTCCACCGCCTCGGCGAACTTCGCGTTCTCGGAGAGGAAGCCGTAGCCCGGATGGATCGCCTCCGCGCCCGTCTCCCGCGCCGCGGCGATGATCTTCTCCCCGACGAGGTACGACTCCCGCGCCGGCGAAGGCCCGATATGCACCGCCTCATCCGCCTCCCGCACATGCAGCGCGTTGCGGTCCGCATCGGAGAACACCGCCACGGTCCGCACCCCCAACCGCCGCGCCGTACGGATGATCCGGCACGCAATCTCGCCGCGGTTCGCGATGAGGAGAGACTGGATCACGCATACTCTCCGTCATGCTGAACTTGTTTCAGCATCCATTCCTCCACCGCCGGTACGGGCGACCAGATGGACCCTGAAACAAGTCCAGGGTGACGGTGCGAAATTCGCTCCCCCACCATCACATCCTGAAAATCCCGAATCGCGCCCGCTCCGGGATGGGCGCGTTGAGGCAGGCGCTGAAGGCGAGGCCGAGGACGTCGCGCGTCTGCACCGGATCGACGATGCCGTCGTCCCAGAGGCGCGCGGTGGCGTAGTACGGATTGCCTTCGTCCTCGTAGCGCTGGCGGATCGGGGCCTTGAAGGCTTCGGCCTCCTCGGGCGTCCAGCTGTCGGCGTCCTTGTGCACCGTCGCCAGCACGCTCGCCGCCTGCTCGCCGCCCATCACGCTGATCCGCGAGTTGGGCCAAGTGAACAGAAAGCGCGGGCTATAGGCGCGGCCGGCCATGCCGTAGTTTCCCGCGCCGAAGCTGCCGCCGATCAGCAACGTCACCTTAGGCACCTGCGCCGTCGCCACGGCGGTGACCAGCTTGGCGCCGTCCTTGGCGATCCCGCCCGCCTCGTATTTGCCGCCGACCATGAAGCCGGAGATGTTCTGGAGGAAGAGCAGCGGGACGCGGCGCTGACAGGCGAGCTCGATGAAATGGGCGCCCTTGAGCGCGCTTTCGCTGAACAGGATGCCGTTGTTGGCGAGGATCGCGACCGGAATTCCCCAGATGCGCGCGAAGCCGCAGACCAGGGTCGATCCGTAAAGCGCCTTGAACTCGTGCAGCTCCGAGCCGTCGACGATCCGCCCGATCACTTCGTGAATGTCGTAGGGCGTGCGCACGTCGTCGGGGATGATGCCGTAAAGCTCCGCGGGGTCGAGCTTCGGCGGCTCGGGCTCCCGCCATCCGTTCGTGTCGAGGGAAGTCGAGACACGCTTCTCGACTTCGCTCGAAGCGAA
Source organism: Pseudomonadota bacterium (assembly GCA_030776605.1). Lineage (GTDB taxonomy): Bacteria > Pseudomonadota > Alphaproteobacteria > Sphingomonadales > Sphingomonadaceae > Allosphingosinicella. The sequence continues at coordinate 1,104 of JALYHK010000028.1, read as the reverse complement.
CGGAAACCCCAGCCGCGACACGATCGAGCGCACGATCGCCAGCGCATGGTCGTCATTCTCGGCGAGATGGTCGACGACGCCGGAGCGCCGCGCGTGGAGGTCACCGCCGCCCAGATCCTCGGCCGAGATCACCTCCCCCGTCGCCGCCTTCACCAGCGGCGGGCCGCCGAGGAAGATCGTACCTTGGTTGCGGACGATCACGCTCTCGTCGGACATGGCGGGTACATAGGCGCCGCCGGCGGTGCAGCTCCCCATCACGCAGGCGATCTGGGCGATGCCCTCCGCCGACATCTGCGCCTGATTGTAGAAGATTCGCCCGAAATGCTCCTTGTCCGGGAACACTTCGGCCTGGTGCGGCAGGTTGGCGCCGCCCGAGTCAACCAGGTAGATGCAGGGCAGCCGGTTCTCGCGCGCGATCTCCTGCGCGCGCAAATGCTTCTTCACCGTGATAGGGAAATATGCGCCGCCCTTCACCGTCGGATCGTTGGCGACGACCATGCACTCGCGGCCCGAGACCCGCCCGATCCCCGCGATCATCCCCGCGCCCGGCGCTTCGTTCCCATACATGCCGCCGGCGGCGAGCTGGCCGATCTCGAGCAAAGGCGAGCCGGGATCGATGAGCCGCGTCACCCGGTCGCGCGGCAGCAGCTTGCCGCGGGCGACATGCCGCTCGCGATGCTTCTCCGGCCCGCCCAGCGCCGCCTGCGCCACCTTCGCGCGCAGCTCGGCGGCGAGCGCGCGGTTGTGCGCGGCATAGCGGCGGTAGCTCTCGCTGCCCTCGTTCACCTTGCTGGCGATCTGGGTCATGTCAGCGGCGCGTCCACGGGCTTGTTGCGGATCAGATAGCGGTAGATGCCGAGCAGGTTGACGAAGAACAGCGCCACGTTCTGCGTCACCAGGCCCCCCGTGTCGTCGATCAGCGCGAACCAGATCCAGGCGACGTTCATCGTGCAGAACAGCACGAAGCCCCAGCCGGTCACCTTGCGGCTGATGTCGGCCGCGATCATCAGCGCCGCGAGGATGCCGGACACCGTCGCATACCATTCGAGGATGCCGGCGAGGGTCATGCAAGCCCCGTGCACCGGCGAAGGCCGGTGCCCAGCC
>JALYHK010000027.1 GCA_030776605.1 Pseudomonadota bacterium | reverse complement strand
TCTCTGGACAATGCGGTTGACGGACCGGCTGCGCAGCGTTCCTGCACATCGACCGCCCCCCGACTCGCGTGGCCGCTTGCTCTCGCATTTTCGGCGGCCCCCCGCTCGCTTGGAACTTCGGACCGGAGCTAGGCGGGCGGCCCGGCGGGGAGTCAACCAACGGCTTTCATTTCATCGGCGAAGCGTTCGGCCGACGCGACATCCAGTTCCACCAGCCACAGATCCGGATCGAATCGGCGGCGCCGCTCGACGAACTTCTTGAACTCTTCTTCGTTCGCGGCGGCCCGATTCCCGGTCTCCTGCCACCCGTAGCGGCCGTCGGGCTGGAGCAGCCGCTCGAAGATGTGCCGCCGCTCGCCCCGCTCGGCCAGAACGACGGTGACGGCCCCGGCGGTCGGATCGCCTTTCGCGAGCACCGCGCCGAAGCCGCCCTCCCGCCCCGCCAGCCGCAACAGCGCCTGGACCAGCACCGCGCTGCTCAGCCGCGGCTCCATCAGCCCCCGGAATAGCCGGGCAGGCCGGCGAGCGGGATGCGCGAACGCATGAAGGTGCCGGTGCCGCGCGCCGCCTCCTCGCCCGAAGCGTCGATCAGCCGCGCCTCGCCGACGAACACGCGGCGCCTGCCGCTCACCCAGCGCCCTTCGGCGACCGCCTCGCCGCCGCGCAGCGGCTTGGTGAAATGGAGGTTGAAAGCCGTGGTGAGCAGGAAGCGGTCCGAGATCATCGAGTTGCAGGCGTAGAAGGCCGCATCGTCCATCATCTTGAAGTAGAGCGTGCCGTGGGCGGCGCCGGCGGCGTGGAACATCGCCTGATCGACGCGAAAGCGGATCCGCGCGACGCCCTGCTCGAGGATCTCCAGCAGCGAGTCGAAGCGGCCGTTGACCGGCGCATGGCGGTAGAGCGACTCGAGGGCCCTGAGATGCGCCTGCGCCCCTGCCGGCGCGGCGGCCGCCCCGGCGCGGAGAGGCTCAGGCGGCATTCCGCGCTTCGATACCGGCGAGCAGCGCGAAGATCGCGTCCTCAGAGCGCGCGCCGCGCAGCTTGGCGATGGTTCCGCGGTCGCGCAGCGTCCGGCTGACGCTGGCCAGCGCCTTCAGGTGATCCGCCCCCGCGTCGGTCGGCGACAGCAGCAGGAAAACGAGATCGACGGGCAGGCCGTCCACCGCATGATAGTCGATCGGCGCAGCGAGCCGCGCAAAATAGCCCACCACCCGCTCGAGCCCCTCGATCTTGCCGTGCGGAATTGCCGTTCCGCCGCCGAAGCCGGTCGAGCCGAGCTTCTCGCGCTCGGTCAGGCTCGCCGCGATCTTCTTGGCCGGCACGCCGGTCAGCCGGCTCGCCGCCGCCGCGAGCTGGTGAAACAGGGCCTTCTTGTTGGCGGCCGGCAAGGCGGCTTCGACGGCTTCGGCCGAGATCAGGTCGGAAAGATCGCTCATCATGTGCACCGGGCGGGGCGGGGCCCCTCTAGCGGGGATTTCTGGGCTCTGGCCGGAGGGCCGTTCAGTCGCGTTTGGGCTCGACCCAGCCGATGGTCCCGTCGTGTCGTCGGTAGACCATGTTGAACTTGCCGGTGCCGCTGTTGCGGAACAGCAGCGCGTTGGTGTTCCTGAGGTCGAGGAGCATCACTGCGTCGGAGACGCTGGTGTCGGGGATGTCGACGCTCGTCTCGGCGACGATCGCCGGGTGGTCGGCCTCCGCTCCCTCTTCACCCTCGGCAGCGCGCGCGAAGACGGTGTAGGAAGCGTCGGCGGCGGCCATGACGAGGCTGTCGAGGTCGGCGCCCTGCCGGTCCTTCAGCCGGCGCATGTAGCGGCGCAGCTGCTTTTCGATCCTGTCGGCCGCCTGATCGAAGGCGTGGGGCGCATCCGCGGCCTGGCCGGAGCCCTTCAGGATCACGCCCTGCATCACATGCGCGACGATGTCGCAGGTGAAGGCATGGTCGTGCGGCCCCTTCCCGAAGGTCACGTGGGCGGAAAGCGCGCGCTCGAAATATTTGTCGGCGACCGCGCCCAGCCGCTCCTCGACGCGCGCGCGCAGCGCTTCGCCGGTTTCGACCTGGTGGCCCGATACGCGGATTTCCATCGCACTCTCCAATGCTTGGCGGGCGCTTAGGCGCCGTCGGCGCTTTCCGTCAACCGATGCCAGATCGGGTCGGCGAGGCCCGCTAGGAACGCGGCGTGGCGCAGCAATTCCTCCTCGCTTGGCGCGTGCGGCCGCGGCGGGCGGACGGTGATCGCATCCGGCGCCGCCGCCGCGGCCTGCGCGCGGGTGAGAGCGAGATCGGGCTCGTCGCCGCCGGCGGCGAGAGACAGGCCGATCTGCCGGCCCCCGGTCAGCTCGACATAGACCTGCGCGAGCAGTTGGGCGTCAATGAGTGCGCCGTGCCTGATTCTCAGGCTCCGATCGACCCCGAAGCGGGTGCAGAGCGCGTCGAGGCTGTGCTTGGCCCCGGGGTGCCGCTGCCGCGCCAGCGCCAGCGTGTCGATCATCCGACTCGTGCAGATCAGCGGCCGCCCGCAGTTGTTGAGCTCGTGGTTGACGAACGCGAAGTCGAAGCTCGCATTGTGGGCGATCAGCGGCGCGTCGTCGATGAAGGCGAGCAGCTCCTCCACCTTTTCGTGGAAGCGCGGCTTGTCCGAGAGGAAGACGTCGGTGAGGCCGTGGACCGCTTCGGCCCCGCTCGGCATCGGCCGATCGGGGTTGAAATAGGCATGGAAGGTGCGGCCGGTCTCGCAGCGGTTGACGAGCTCGACGCAGCCGATCTCGACCATCCGGTCGCCGGCGAGCGGACTGAGCCCGGTGGTCTCGGTGTCGAAGACGATTTCCCGCATGGGCAGGTTATGAATCGCCGGAGCCGGCGAGACAAGCGACGATGCGGCGAACCGCTCGTCGCGTTTCCTCCAGCGGGCCTCCGGTGGGGATGACGAAGTCGGCGCGGGCGCGCTTCTCCTGGTCGGCCATCTGGCGGGCGAGGATCCGCTCGAATTTCTCCTCGCTCATGCCGGGCCGGGCGAGGACTCTGGCACGCTGCACTTCGGGCGGAGCGGAGACGACGGCGATCCTGTCGACTTCCCGCCAGCCGCCCGCCTCGAACAGCAAGGGAATGTCGAGGACGACGAGCGGCGCGCCTGCGTGGCGTTGGAGTAAGGCCTGGCGCTCCCGCGCGACGGCGGGGTGGACGAGCCTCTCGAGTCGCCGCAGCGCCTCCGGCTCGGCGAGCACCCGTTCGGCCAGCGCGCCACGGTCGACGCCGTTGGCGCCGGTCGTGCCGGGGAAATGCGCCTCGATCTCCTCGACCAGCGCGCCGTCCGGCCCCTGCAATGCGTGGACCGCGGCATCGGCGTCGAACACCGGCACGCCCTCGTCGGCGAACATGCGGGCGACGGTGGTCTTGCCCATGCCGATCGATCCGGTGAGGCCGAGAGCGATCATGACGTCAGCAGCTCCCTGAGCTCCGCCGGGTGCGATGGCGGCGGAGCCATCCCGAAGAGCAGGGAAAATGCCTCGTCAGCCTGGCCCTCCAGGATCGTCAGCCCGTCGCCGACGAGCAGCCCGAGGGCTTCGGCGCGCGCGAGCAGCGCCGTCCGCACGGGCGAATAGACCAAGTCGAGCACGAACGCGCCGCGGCTCAGTTTTGCAAGCGACTCGAGGACCGCGTAGGGCATCGGATCGAAGCCGGCCATGCCCAGCGGACTTGCGTTGATGAGCCCTGCGCAGTCCGCGATCGCCTCGCCTGCCGCATCGAAGGCGAAAGTGCGGCCGTACTCCACATAAGGCGCAACGAGCGACGCGGCTTTTGCCGGGTCGCGCGCGATCACGTTGAACTGATAGACGCCACGGATGTCGAGCTCGGCGACGGCGGCATGCGCCGCGCCGCCGGCGCCGATGATGCAAACCGGGCGGCGGGTGTCGACGGATTTCGGAAGCGCTCTTCCGATGCCGGTTGTATCGGTGTTGTAGCCGATCAGACGCCCTTCCTCCCGCACCACGCAGTTCACCGCCTTCTCCCTAAGGATCTTGCGCTCATCGAGGAGGGGCATGATCGCCTGCTTGTGCGGAATGGTGACGTTGCAGCCGCGCCAGTCGGGGTCGCCGCGGCGGCGCACGAGGTAGGAAGGAAGCTGGTCCGCCGTCACACGGGTCGCCCGGTATTCGCCTTCGATGCCGAGCCTGCGCAACCAGAAATTGTGGATGAGCGGCGATTTCGAATGGGCGACGGGATCGCCGATCACCTCGGCGTAGGACACGCCCATCAGCTCGCCAGGATCCGCCGCTGGCGCAAATAGGCGAGCAGGGGGAGGAGAGGGAGCCCCAGCACGGCGAAGTGGCTGCCCTCGACCTTCTCGAACAGCTGCGCGCCGCGCCCTTCGATCCGATAGGCGCCGACGGTGCCGCGGATCGCTTCATACTCCGCGTCGAGGTAGGCGTCGATGAAGTCCTCGCTGAGCGGGCGGATCGTCAGATGCGCCGTCTCGCTGTGCCACCATACGGTCTCGCCCTCCTCGACCGCGACCGCAGCCGAATGGAGGCTGTGGGTGCGGCCGGCGAGCATCCGCAGCTGCGCCCGCGCCTCGGCACGCGAGCCGGGCTTGCTCAGCATCGCCCCGTCGTCGAGTTCGAGCGTCTGGTCGGCGCCGACCGCCAGCGCGTCCGCGCCGGTCTGCACCGACAGCGCCTTGAGCTGGGCAAGCTCCTCCGCCACGCCGCGGGCATCGAATCCGGCCGCCGCCAATCCTGCCTTCGCCGCCTCCTCGTCGAGGTTGGCCGCGACCGTTTCGAACGGCACCCCGGCGGCCTCGAGCATCGCGCGGCGTGCCTGGCTGCACGAGGCGAGGATCAGCCTCACTGCGCCGCCGCCTCGTATCGCTCGTGGCAGAGCTTGACGATCGCCAGGGCCGTCTCCTCGATCGAGCGGCGAGTGACGTCGATAATCGGCCAGCCGTTGTCGGCGAAGATGCGCCGCGCGAAGGCGAGCTCCGCATTCACCGCCTCACGGTCGACATAGTCCGTCTCGGGCGCCTGATTGAGCGAAAGCAGCCGGTTCCGCCGGATTTGGATCAGCCGCTCGGGGTTGGTGGTTAGACCGACCACCAGCGGATGCTGGAGCGAAAAGAGGCTGCGCGGGGGAGGCGATTCGGGGACCAGCGGCACGTTAGCCACCTTGTACCCGCGGTTGGCGAGATAGATGGCGGTCGGGGTCTTGGAGGTGCGGGAGACTCCGGCGAGCACGACGTCCGCCTCCTCCCAATTCTCCGATCCCAGGCCGTCGTCGTGGGCGATGGTGAACTGGATCGCATCGACGCGGGCGAAATAAGCGGCATCGAGCGCGTGCTGGCGGCCCGGCCGCCCCGTCGCTTCCTGGCCGAGCGCTGCGGAAAGCGCGTGGACCACCGGATCGAGCACCGAGACCGCGTGGATGCCGCGTCTCCGCGCCTTCTTCTCGAGGTCGCGGCGGATATGATTGTTCACCAACGTATAGAGGACGAGCCCCGGCCGCCGCTCGATGTCGTCCAGAACGCGGTCGAGATGTCCCTCGGAGCGGACCATCGGCCAGAGGTGGCGGATCACCTCGACTCCCTCGAACTGCGACAGGCACGCTTTGGCGATCACCTCCAGCGTCTCGCCGGTCGAGTCCGAAAGGAGGTGGAGATGGAGCTGCGTCACACGCCCGAGCCGCTGTGGAAAAACCTAGGGAAAGGGCTAGCGGAAGCCTTGGGACGCTTTCAACACAAGCTTTCGTCCCCGCCGGCCGCGGTTTGATCCACAGCACGGCGAACAGCGGCGAATTTACGCCCACAGCATGTGAAAATCGGGGAGAAGGCCTGCGACTCCCCGCACTTGCGCGGCTCCGCGGGAGTCAAGCTGTTTGCAATTCCCGTATGAACCAATAAACCCCGCCTTCAGCGTGCCTACAGCCTTCAACAATCCTTCTCTTAAATAAGATTCTCTAAGAGAAGAGCGACACCCGAGCCCGTCCATGCCCGCCCCGGAGAAGCCCTTGCTCGCCGTGCTAAGCGGCGAAAATCCGGCACGAAAGCCGATCTGGCTGATGCGTCAGGCAGGCCGGTACCTCCCGGAGTACCGGGCGCTCAGGGCCGAGAAGGGCGGCTTTCTCGATCTGGTCTGCGATCCCGACGCCGCGGCCGAGGTGACGCTCCAGCCGGTCCGCCGCTTCGCCTTCGATGCAGCGATCCTGTTCTCCGATATCCTGATCGTGCCTTACGCGCTCGGCCAGGAGCTCGCCTTCGAAACGGGGGAGGGGCCGCGGCTCTCGCCGACGCTGGCCGAGGTCGGCCTCGACGCGCTCGAGGCGCAGCCGGAGCGGCTGCAGCCGATCTACCGGACTGTGGAGAAGGTCAAGGCGGGCCTGGCCCCCGAGACCGCCTTTCTCGGCTTTGCCGGCAGCCCGTGGACTGTCGCCACCTACATGGTCGCCGGGCGCGGCTCGAAGGAGCAGGCGGAGGCGCGTCGTCTCGCTTATGCCGATCCGTCGCGCTTTTCGGAGATCCTCGAGGCGGTCGCCGCGATGACTCTCGACTATCTTTCCGGGCAGATCGATGCGGGCGTCGAGGCGGTCCAGTTGTTCGACAGCTGGGCCGGAAGTCTCGCGCCCGCGGAGTTCGAGCAATGGGTGATCGCGCCGACCGAGCGGATCGTGGCGGCGCTGAAGGAGCGGCATCCGCAGGTGCCGGTGATCGGCTTTCCGAAGGGCGCCGGCGGCAAGCTCGCCGCCTACGCGCGCGAGACCGGCGTCACCGCCGTCGGCCTCGACGAGACGGTGGATCCGCGCTGGTCGAATGAGGCGCTTCCCCCAGGGCTTCCCGTCCAGGGCAACCTCGATCCGCTCGCGCTGGTCGCCGGGGGCGAGCCGCTTGCCAAGGCGGTCTCCCGCATCCTATCCGCGCTGGACGGCCGGCCGCACATCTTCAACCTTGGGCACGGCATTCTGCCGGACACGCCGATCGCCCATGTCGAGCAATTGCTGGAGCTCGTCCGCCAGTGATCTTCGGCTACGATCCCGATACGGCACTCCTCGTGACCTACGCATGGATCAAGGCGGCGCACGTCATCTTCGTGATCTTCTGGATCGCGGGGCTGTTCATGCTGCCGCGCTATTACGTCTACCACCAGGAAGCGCCGCCGGGCTCGGAGGAGGAGAAAAGGTGGATCGAGCGCGAGCGCAAGCTCCGCCACATCATCATCACGCCGGCGATGCTGCTGGTCTGGGGCCTCGGCCTTCTCCTCGCGCACATCGTGGGGGCCTGGAACCACCCCTGGTTTCTCGCCAAACTCGCCCTCGTCCTCGCCCTCTCCGCTTATCACGGCTGGATGATCGGTTACGGCCGCAAGCTAGCGAAGGGGGAGCGGCCGGCCAGCGGACGGACGCTGAGGATGATGAACGAGCTGCCGGGGATCGCCACCGCGCTGATCGTCATCCTGGTGATCGTCCGGCCGATCTGAGCGCCTGCTCGCGCTTGACTTGAATCCGGGCGGAGCCTAACCCGCCGAGAGTCGTTTGCCTGCCGTCCGCGCCGGCATCCAATCCGCCCCGCAGAACGTCCCGAGCTCCCGGCGGCACGAATCCAATTCCCGAGTAGTCCGATGCACCTCAACGATCTCAAGCAGAAGACCCCCGCAGAGCTGGTGGCAATGGCCGAGGAGCTCGGCATCGAGGGCGCTTCGACCCTGCGCAAGCAGGAGCTGATGTTCTCCATCCTCAAGGTCCGCGCCGAGAATGGCGAGGAGATCATGGGGCAGGGGACGATCGAGGTGCTGCAGGACGGCTTCGGCTTCCTGCGCTCGCCCGATTCCAACTATCTCGCCGGGCCGGACGACATCTATGTCTCGCCCAACCAGGTGCGCAAGTTCGGCCTCAGGACCGGCGACACAGTCGAGGGCGAGATCCGCGGCCCCAAGGACGGCGAGCGCTATTTCGCGCTGACCCGCCTCAGCTCGGTCAATTTCGACGATCCCGACGCGGTGCGCCACCGCGTCAATTTCGACAACCTCACTCCCCTCTATCCCGACGAGAAGCTGAAGCTCGACAGCCTCGATCCGACGATCAAGGACAAGTCGGCGCGTGTCATCGACATCGTCGCCCCGCAGGGCAAGGGCCAGCGCGCCCTGATCGTCTCGCCGCCCCGCGTCGGCAAGACGGTGCTGCTCCAGAACATCGCCCGGGCGATCACCGACAACCATCCGGAGGTGTTCCTGATCGTGCTGCTGATCGACGAGCGGCCCGAGGAAGTGACCGACATGCAGCGGTCGGTGAAGGGCGAGGTGATCTCCTCGACCTTCGACGAGCCCGCGAGCCGCCATGTGCAGGTCGCCGAGATGGTGATCGAAAAGGCCAAGCGCCTGGTCGAGCACAAGAAGGACGTGGTCATTCTGCTCGACTCGATCACCCGCCTCGGCCGCGCCTACAACACGGTGGTGCCGAGCTCGGGCAAGGTGCTGACCGGCGGCGTCGACGCCAATGCGCTGCAGCGGCCGAAGCGCTTCTTCGGCGCGGCGCGCAACATCGAGGAAGGCGGCTCCCTCTCAATCATCGCCACCGCCCTCATCGACACAGGCTCCAAGATGGACGAGGTGATCTTCGAGGAGTTCAAGGGCACCGGCAATTCCGAGATCGTGCTCGACCGCAAGGTCGCCGACAAGCGCATCTTCCCGGCGCTCGACGTCGGCAAGTCCGGCACCCGCAAGGAGGAGCTGCTGGTCGATCAGGCGACGCTGTCCAAGATGTGGGTGCTGCGCCGCATCCTGATGCAGATGGGCACCGTCGATGCGATGCAGTTCCTGCTCGACAAGATGAAGGATTCGAAGACCAACGAGGATTTCTTCGCCTCGATGAACCAGTAGGCGCCTGACGGGCGTTCGGGGATGAGATGCTGCTCGATCTGCTGCTGAACCTGACGGTCGGGATCGGCTCGCCGGGCGAGATCTGGAACGCCATCCTCGAGGATTTCCGCAACATCCACGAACCGGCCGCGCTCGCCGCCTTCGGCCAGGTGGTGATGATCGACCTGCTGCTCGCCGCCGACAATGCGATCGTCGTCGGCGCGCTCGCCGCCGGGCTTCCCGCGCACCAGCGGCGGATGGTCATCCTGATCGGCATCATCGCCGCTCTGGTGCTGCGCATCTTCTTCGCCCTCATCGTCACCCAGCTGCTCCAGGTGGTGGGGCTGATCCTCGCCGGCGGGCTGCTGCTCTTGTGGGTGAGCTGGCGGATGTGGCGCGAGATCCGCCACGACGCGCCAACC
>JALYHK010000026.1 GCA_030776605.1 Pseudomonadota bacterium | reverse complement strand
CCGCGGAGCTTTGCTCCGCTCACCCCCATCCATGCTCCGCTAGGCAGCTTGCGCTGCCAAGCTTCGCTATCCTTCTCCCCTCAAGGGAGAAGGGCCGTCTTAGGAGACTCTCAATGGCACGCGTTGGATTCATCGGTCTCGGCAACATGGGCAGCGGCATGGCGGCCAACCTCGCCAAGGCGGGGCACGACGTGCGCGCCTACGACCTTTCCGAGGCCGCGCTCGACAAGGCCGAGAAGAACGGCTGCCTGCGCGCCGGATCGGCCGAGGAGGCGGTGAAGGATGCCGAGGCCGTGGTCACCATGCTGCCGGCGGGCAAGCACGTCCGCGAGGTCTATGAGGCCAGCGTCATCGGGGCGGCGCCGAGCAGCGCGATCCTGATCGACTGCTCGACCATCGACGTAGCGACCGCGCGCGAGGAGACCGAGAAGGCGCAGGCGAAAGGGTATCTGATGGTCGACGCGCCGGTCTCGGGCGGCATCGCCGCGGCCGAGGCGGCGACGCTCACCTTCATGGTCGGCGGCACTGCGGAAGCCTTCGCTCGGGCCGAGCCGTTCCTGGCGCCGATGAGCAAGGCGGTGATCCATGCCGGCGGTCCGGGCTCCGGCCAGGCGGCGAAAATCTGCAACAACATGCTGCTCGGCGCCTCGATGATCGCCACCTGCGAAACCTTCGTGCTCGCCCAGAAGCTGGGGCTGGACCCGCAGGTCTTCTTCGACATCGCCTCCAAGGCCTCGGGCCAATGCTGGTCGATGACCAGCTATTGCCCGGTCCCCGGCGTCGGGCCGGAGACGCCGGCGGACCGCGACTACGAGGGCGGATTCGCCGCTGCGCTGATGCTGAAGGACCTCCGCCTGGCGATGGAGGCGGCGCAGAGCGTCGACGCCTATACGCCAATGGGCGCCCACGCCGAGGAGCTCTACGCCCGCTTCGCCGAGGCGCTTGGCGGCGCCGGCAAGGACTTCTCGGCGATCATCAAGATGATCGACGACAGCTGGAAAGCGCCGCCGGGGGCCGCCGCCGGGTCGCCGGAGCCGGGCACGAAAATCTAGTGCCCGGAGTCATTCCCGTGATGGTTGGTACGCACGGGCTAAGAGCGAGTCAGGCCGTGCAGCCCTTCGGCGCATAGCCGTCCGCAGAATTTCCAAGCACTCCTTCAAAGCCGCGCCAAGCAGCTGCTTTGGACGGCCATCCGCTTTAACATTTGTTTAGGCAGCGTCACGAATCCCCGACATATCTAGGCCCGTCACAGGGGGTTCGATGACCAACGCGTTCATCCGAAAGCTAGCGAGATTCGCCGTATTCAACGATGAGGAGACGGCGGCCCTGGAGCGTCTGTCCGCGAAGCCCGAACTGCACATGCGCGGCAAGGATCTGGTTCGCCAGGGCGATCGCCCGAACGCGGCTCGGCTGCTGCTGAGCGGTTGGGCCTATCGCTATAAGGTCCTGAGGGACGGCAGCCGGCAAATCGTCGCTTATTTGCTTCCCGGCGATGTCTGCGACATTCACGGCACCATGCTGGGCGAAATGGACCACAGCATCGGTCTGCTGACTGACGCCGAAGTGGTAACTGTTCCGGCGGAAGAAATGCGCGAGGTCATGGACCGCCACCGCCTGATCGAGCGGGCGCTCTGGCGAGCAAGTCTCGCCGATGGAGCAATTCTGCGCGAATGGTTGGCCAATATCGGCCAGCGTGACGCATTCAGCAGGACAGGCCACCACCTGTGCGAGTTGTGGCACAGGGTGAAGAACATAGGTCTGGTGAGCGACTCCCACGAGTTCGATCTTCCCGTGACGCAAGAGGAGCTTGGCGACTCGCTTGGCCTCACGTCGGTCCACGTCAACCGCACCATCAAGCGGCTGCGCGACGAGGAGTTGATCACGCTCAAGAACAAACGGCTGACGCTGCTCGATCCCGAGCGCCTCTCTCACATCACCGGCTTCGATCCCGCTTACATTCGCTGACAGGAACGGCTGCACGGCGGCCGATCGCCGCCGGGTCGCGCCCGCCCGAGCAGCCGCAGTTTCAGCTGCGAAGCACCGCTTCGATCGCCTTCGTCCAGCCCTCCAGCCGTCGCTCGCGCGTCGCCTCGTCCATCGCAGGCTCAAAGCGGGCGACCTCGCCGCGCATCACGGCCGCCTCCTCGAGCGACGCGAACAGGCCCGCGCCCACCCCCGCCAGCATCGCCGCGCCGAGCGCGGTGGTCTCGACGAAGGCCGGGCGCTCGACCGGCAGGTCGAGCATGTCCGCGAGATCCTGGGCCATCCAGTCGTTCGCGGTCATGCCGCCGTCGATCTTGAGCCGCTCCCACGCCGCACCGTCCCTGGCGAACGCCGTCATCAGGTCGTAAGTCTGGTGCGCCATCGCCTCCAGCGCGGAGCGGACGATGTGGTCGCGTCCGGTCGCGAAGCTGAGCCCGGAGATGGCGGCGCGCGCCTCCGGCTCCCAGTGCGGCGCGCCGAGGCCGGACAGAGCCGGCACCAGATAGACGCCGCCATTGTCGGCGAGCGAGCGGGCGATCTCCGCCGTCTCGGCCGATGTCGCGATCAGGCCGAGCCCGTCGCGCAGCCACTTGATCAGGCTCCCGGCGACGAACACCGAACCTTCCAGGGCGAAGGACCGGCAGCCGTCCAGTTGCCAGGCGATGGTGGTCAGCAACCGGTGCTTCGACGCCTGCGGATGCGCGCCGGTGTTGGTGAGCACGAACGCGCCGGTGCCGTAGGTCGCCTTGCTCTCGCCGGGATGGAGGCAGGCCTGGCCGATCGCGGCGGCCTGCTGGTCGCCGGCCATGCCGCAGATCGGGACGGCGCGGCCGAACAATTGCGGGTCCGTGCGGCCATATTCGCCGGCGCAGTCGACGATCTCGGGCAGCGCGTCCGGCGCCACGCCGAACAGGTCGAGCAGCTCGGCGTCCCAAAGGCCGGTGCGGATATCCATCAGCGCCGTGCGTGCGGCATTGCTCGCGTCGGAGACGTGAAGGCCCCCGGTCAGCCGGTAGACCAGCCAGCTCTCGACGGTGCCGACGCACAGGTCCTCGCCCGCCTCGCGAAGCTGCGGCCAGTGTTCCAGCGCCCAAGCAATCTTCGTGGCGCTGAAATAGGGGTCGAGGAGCAGCCCGGTGCGCTCCTGCAGGCCCTCCTCTTGACCCTCCTCGCGCAGCGCCCGGCAGAGCTCAGCGGTGCGCCGGTCCTGCCAGACGATCGCCGGCGCGAGCGCGCGGCCGGTGCGGCGGCTCCAGAACAGGATCGTCTCGCGCTGGTTGGTTATCCCAATCGCGGCGATGCGCCCAGGCCCGCCGGCCTGCTCGACCATCTCCCGGGCGCAGGCGAGGCTCGAGGCCCAGATCTCCTCCGCGTCATGCTCGACCCATCCGGGGCGCGGATAATGCTGGGCGAGCTCGCGCTGCGCACAGCCAAGGCACGCGCCGTCGCGCCCGAACAGCATCGCGCGCGTGCTGGTCGTGCCTTCATCGATGACGAGGATGCTGTCGCCGCTGCTCTTGGCCCTCTCGGTCATTGCGGGGAGCGTAGCGATGAAGCGATCCAGCGGGCAAGCGGGGGTAGTGGATTGCTTCGCTTCGCTCGCAATGACGGTAAGAGGGGTTCATGGACCCGTTCGACCTGCTGGTGATCGGCGGCGGCATCAACGGCGCGGCGATCGCGCGCGACGCGGCGGGCCGGGGCGCCAAGGTGCTGCTGGTCGAGAAGGACGATCTTGCCGCCCACACCAGCTCCGCCTCGTCCAAGCTCGCCCACGGCGGGCTGCGCTATCTCGAACGTCGGGAGTTCCGGCTGGTGCGCGAGAGCCTCGCCGAGCGCGAGATCCTGCTCAGGAACGCGCCGCACATCGTCCGGCCCCTCCGCTTCGTCCTCCCCGATCCCCCCGGCGGGCGGCCGACCTGGCTGATCCGGATCGGACTCCTCCTCTACGACCTCTTCGCGCTGCGCGGCAGCCTGCCGCGCTCGCGCGGCGTGCCGCGGCGGGATCCGGCGCGGGCGGCGCTGCGGCAGGACAGGCGCTTCCGTTGCCTTTCCTATTGGGACGCATCGGTGGACGACGCGCGGCTCACCGTCCTCAACGCCGTCGACGCAGCGGAGCGCGGCGGCGAGATCGCGACCCGCACCGCCCTCCTCTCCGGGCGCCGCGAGGGGGAGACATGGCGGGCCGAGCTTTCCCGCGGCCGCGTCGTCGAGGCCAAGGCGATCGTCAACGCTGCCGGCCCATGGGTGGCGGACGTGCTCGCCAGGCTCGGCGCGCGCAGCTCCGCCCGGCTCCGCCTCGTCCGGGGCAGCCACATCCTCGTCCAGGCCCTGTTCGACGGCGACCAGGGCTACATCCTCCAGCAGCCCGACGGCCGCGTCGTCTTCGCCCTCCCTTTCGAGGGGCGGACGCTGGTGGGCACCACCGACGTCCCCGTTGCCGGCCCCGGCGAGGCGTCCGTGTCGGAGGAGGAGACTGGCTACCTCTGCGACGCCGCCAACCTCTATTTCGCGCGCCGGGTCGCGCCCGAGGACATCCTCTGGCGCTATGCCGGCATCCGCGCCCTCCACGACGACGGCGCCGGCGAGGCGCAGGCGGTAAGCCGCGACTATCGCCTCGAGCTGGACGAGGCGCCGGGGCCGCAGCTGCTGTCGGTGTTCGGCGGCAAGATCACGACTGCGCGCGCCTTGGCCGCCGAGGCGCTCGACCGGCTCGGCATCGACGGGCTCAAGTTCACCCGCACCACGCCGCTTCCCGGCGGCGTCCTGCTTCCGCCCTTCCTCGCCTGGCTCGACGAACTGGCCGCGTGGATGCCCGCGCCGCTTCTCGCCCGCCTCTCCCGCGCCTACGGAACGCGGCTGCGCGACCTGATCGGCGGCGCGACGGGCGTCGACCAGCTCGGCCGCCATTTCGGCGCCGGCCTCTACGAGGCGGAGCTGCGCTACCTGAGGGACCGGGAATTCGCCCGCACCGCCGAGGACGTGCTCTGGCGACGCACGAAGCTGGGGCTCGACATGAGCCCGGCCCAGCGGAAGGCGGTGGCGCAGTGGCTCAGCGCCTGATCGCCTCGGCGCTCCCGCCCTTCCAGACCGACTCGGTCGGCTCCCCCGCCGCGGAAATCTCGTCCCAGCGATAGCCGCCGAGCTCGGAAGGCGCGGACCAGCGCGATCCATTTGCCGCGCATCTCCAGAGCTTGTTCCGGCGCAGCAGGGCCGAATAGACCGAGATGAAATAGGTGAGCGTCAGCGTCACGAACGAGAAGCCGACCAGCGCCTGCAACACCATCAGCACCTTCATCGCCCCGGTGGTGGGGACGATATCGCCGGTACCGAGCGTCGTCAGCGAATAACCGCCGTAATAGAGGGCGGTCAGGAAATCGGTAGGCGTCGCCCCTTGAGTGGCCCGGAGGCCCGTCCCGAGCTCGGGCCAGGCGATCAGCCCCGAGCCGAGGAACAGCAGGATCGCCCAGACGGCGACGGTCAGGACCAGCATCGCCGGCCCGGCGAACGAGAGGAATTTGTCCCTGGCCGCGCGGCTGCGCGGGGCGGCCCTCCGAATCAGCCGCCACGTCAGCCGGTTGAGCCGCGGCGTGATCAAGCCTGCGCCGCTGCGCGCGTAAAGGACGGTGAGGAACACATCCAGCAGCGCGAGCAGGATCAGCCCCGCCCCGGCGAGCTGCATCAGCCAGCCCATTCAGCCCAGCTTCCGCTCACGGCCCCTCGTGGAGCGGATCGGTGCCGTGGAGCGGGATCGCCTCCTCCTCCTTCCGGTTGTTTTCCGCCTCCTCCTCAATCGCGCTCTGGTCGCGGTGGGGCAGGTCCTCGTCCTTGGGTCGGTCCATCCTCGCCTCCTTCGCCCGCGACAACGCCCCCGGCTCCGGAACGGCTCCGCCGCGCGCGGGTTGGAGCAACATGGCACCTTCAGCACAGCAAGCCTCCGCAGAGGCGGGAAGCGGAGGCAGCACCATCGGCTGGAAACTCGATCGCGCCCAGCGCAAGGAGTTGCTCCAGCAGTTCCCGCCGAAATATCCGAACGCGGTTGCCGACCATGTGACGTTGAAATCCGGCGCATCGGAAGAGGCGCCGCTGCCGCAGGAGACGCACGGCGAGATCGTCGGACGGGCCGACGACGGCCGCGGCGTCGAGGCGATGGTGGTCAGCATCGACGGCACCATCGACCGGCCTGACGGCAGCACCTATCATATCACCTGGTCGCTCGAGGATGGCCGGGAGGCGAAGGAATCGAACGACGTGCTGCGCGAGCAGAAATGGGAGGAGTTCGAGCTGCCGATGCCGGTCAGGCTCGAGCCCGCGCGCTGGCCCTGACCCGATGACGCGGCAGCTCTATCTCGATTGCGACGGCGTGCTGGCCGACTTCGAGAAGGGCGCCACCGCGGTGCTGGGCATGCACCCTCGCGCCTTCGAGAAGCGCCACGGCCTCGGCCGCTTCTGGGCCAAGCTGGCGAGCGCGCCGGACTTCTACTTCGGGCTGCCGCTGCTTCCGGACGCGATGCGGCTGTTCGAGGCGGTGAGGCACCTCGATCCGATCATTCTCACCGGCCTGCCGCGCGGCAATTGGGCGGCCGACCAGAAGGTGCGCTGGGCGGCCAGATATTTTCCCGGCGTGCCGATCATCACGACCATGGCCCGCGACAAGCGCGACCATGCCAGGGAAGGCGACGTGCTGGTCGACGACCAGGAGAAGCACCGCCATCTCTGGGAGGAGGTCGGCGGCGTCTTCATCCACCACCGGAGCGTCGACGAGACGCTGCGCGAGCTGGCGCGCTATTTCGAGCTGCGCGAGCCGGTCGGCCCCTGATCCGCGGCGAACGCTCTGAACCTTTTGGCGGCGCGGCTCGTTTTTCGGACATGCCCCCGAACTAACCAGGAGCACGAGCCAATGATGCACAGCAACGAGCACGACATTTCGGTCCTCAACACCCTCATCACCACCACCATCGACAGCGCCGACGGCTTCGAGAATTCGGCCAAGGACGCCGAATCGAGCCGCTTCGAGCAGATGTTCCGCGAAATGGCGCAGGAACGGCGCCAGGTCGTCGGCCGGCTCCAGGAGCGGGTGCGCCAGCTCGGTGGAGAGCCGAACGACGACGGCTCTCTCAAGGCCGATCTCCATCGCCGCTGGGAGGACCTCAGGAGCGCGATCTCCGGCGGCGACGACAAGGCGGTGATCGAGGAGGTCGAGCGCGGCGAGGACTATCTCAAGGAGAAGTATGAGACGGCGCTGAGGGACGACAAGCTGTCGCCCGCGACGCGCAGCCTGATCAGCGAATGCTTCGAGTCGGTCCGCAAGGGCCACGACCGCGCGAGTCAGCTGAAGCACAGCATGCAGGAGACCGGCGCCTGAGCGAGGCGCTGCCCTGAAGCGACCTGCCCCGGCGTCCGCGCCGGGGCTTTTTTTTCGTCTTTCCCGCAGCGGGTTATGAGCTAAACGGACGCGCCCGCCCCAGGAGGAGATCCCGCCGATGCGCCTCACCGCCGTTGCCGCCTTGCTGGCCCTGCTGCTGCTCGGCTCGGCCCGCTCCACCGCCCAGCCGCAGCCGGCGGCGCAGGAGCCTTCGCTCACCGTCATCCACGCCGGGATGCTGCTCGACCGGCCCGGCCGCGCGCCGCGGCGCAACGTCAGCATCGTGGTGCGCGACGGGCGGATCGAATCGGTCCGGGACGGCTTCGTCCCCTTGCCCGAGGGCGCGCGCCTGATCGACCTGCGCGACGGCTTCGTTCTGCCGGGCCTGATCGACAGCCACGTCCACCTCACCACCGACCGGGCCGGCACCGAGCGCCAGCTCGCCGACGTCAGCGAGAGCACGCCGCTGCGCGCCTATGAGGCCGCCTGGAACGCGCGCAAGACGCTGCAGGCCGGCTTCACCACGGTGCGCAACCTCGGTTCGCAGGACGGCGTCACGCTCGCGCTGCGCGACGCCATCGCCCGCGGCTGGGCGGTGGGTCCCCGGATCCTCGACGCGGGTTCAGGCATTTCCACCACGACCGGCCACATGGACCCGACGCTCGGCATGCGCGAGGAGCTGCACGAAGCGGTGAGCCGCGGCATGACCACCTGCGACGGCGTCGACGACTGCCGCCGCGCGGTGCGCCGCCAGATCGCCCGCGGCGTCGACGTCATCAAGATCGCCACCACCGGCGGGGTCAACAGCCGCATCGGCCTCGGCCTCGGCGCGCAGATGTTCGAGGACGAGGCGCGGGCGCTGATCGAGACCGCCCACCTCTACGGCCGGCGCGTCGCCGTTCACGCCCACGGCGCGGACGGGATCAACATGGCGCTGCGGCTCGGCGCCGATTCGATCGAGCACGGCACCTTGCTCGATGACGAGAGCATCCGGCTGTTCCGCCAGTCCAGCGCTTATTACGTCCCCACCCTCTCGACCGTGAACGGCTATATCGAGCGGCTGCGCGCCAACCCCAACGCCTATACGGGCGAGGTGCGCGAGAAGATCGAATGGCGGATCGGCATCACCGGCCAGTCGCTGCGCCGGGCGGTCCCCGCCGGCGTGCGCATCGCCTTCGGCACCGACGCCGGCGTCTCGATGCACGGCCGCAATGCCGACGAGTTCGTGCTGATGGTCCAGCACGGCATGACGCCGATGCAGGCGATCGTAGCCGCCACGGTCAACGCCGCGGACCTGCTCGGCCTCGCCTCGGAGATAGGCACCATCGAGCCAGGCAAGGCGGCCGACATCGTCGCCGTCCGCGGCGACCCCCTCGCCGACGTCGGCGTGCTGCGCAACATGGCCTTCGTGATGCGCGCCGGCCGGGTCTATCGGCAGGAATGAGCCTCCGCCACGGCGTCATTGCGAGCGCAGCGAAGCAACCCGGTATGGGCCTCGGAGCTCATCTGGATTGCTTCGCCGCTTCCCTCCTCGACATGACACGGGGTTGATCGAAGGACGTCCGCAGGAGAAAGAGCCGACATGCTGAACCTCGACCGTCGCCAGTTCCTGCTCGGCGCCGCCGCCGCCGGCGCCCTCGGCCTTTCCGGCTGCCAGAGCTGGCGACCCCAATCGGCTTCAGCGCGGGCGCTCCGGCTCTACGACCAGATCTTCATCGGCATGCTCGAGGCGGCGCCGGAGATGGCGACCAGCCTCGGCCTCGACACTGGCGCGCGGGCACACCTCAAATATCGTCTCTCCGACGCCTCGGCGGCCGGCAAGATGGGGGCGTACCGGCCGCTCATCGAGGCGCTCCCGCGGCTGCGCGCGATCGACCGCGAGGCGCTGCCGCCGCAGGAGCGGGCCTGGCTCGACACCGTCACCTGGGTCGGCGAGCGCATCGCCGTCTTCGAGCCCGTCCCCTACGGCAGCGTCGGCGGCTACAATTATCCGGTCCCCTACGTCATTACCCAGCTCACCGGCTCCTATCAGGACGTTCCGGACTTCCTCGACAGCCAGCACAAGATCGAGACGGTGGACGACGCCGAAGCCTAT
>JALYHK010000025.1 GCA_030776605.1 Pseudomonadota bacterium | reverse complement strand
GCGAGACGGTGACCGGCACGCTCACCGGCGAATGAGGGACGCGCGCGCGGCGGCAGCCGCTGCCGCGCCCCCGCTCCGCCGCTGAGCGGAGCCGATGCCGCGCAGCCGGCCGCAGGCGCCCCGCCTGCGAAGCTGAACCTGCGGCGACGGCGGGTTCAGGGGGAGGTCAGGCCGCCTCTGCTATACCCTCAGCATGGCCCGGCCTCGTTCGGGCGATTTCGGATTGTTGAGGAGGGTTTGCCATGAAGAAGTTCCTGATCGGCGCCGCCGCGGCCGCGCTCACCGTCGGCACCGCAGCGCCCGCAGAGGCGCAGTACCGCGACTACGACCGGCGGAGCGGCATCGACACCGGCGACATCATCGCCGGCGTGGCCGTGATCGGCGGCATCGCCGCGATCCTCGCCGCGCTCGACCGCGACGGGGACCGCTACGGCTACGACAGCCGCTACCGCCACCGCGACAGCTACAGCGCCGCCGTCAACGCCTGCGGCTATGAGGCCGAGCGCTACGGCCGCGGCCGCGTCCGCATTACCGACGTCGATCGGCGCAGCCGCGACCGCTACCGCGTCGAGGGCGTGGTCGAGAGCAGCTACGGCTACGAGTGGGACCGCGGCTACGACCGCCGCTACGACGCCCGCGACTATCGCCGCAACTACGGCGACCGCTTCACCTGCACCGCCTACGGCAACGGCCGGATCGCCGAGTTCCGCATGCGCGACGGCGGCTACGCCTCGCGCTGGTAGGCCCGAGGCGCACCAGCCAGACGACGAGCCCCGCGCGCCGGCAGACGCGCGGGCCTTTCGTCATTCGGGCCGAGCATGCCTCGCGAATCGGCGTTCGCCCAGCTTTACAGCGCCTGGCCCGCTTTCTATCGCCGGGGCCATGACGATCGAGCCCGTCGAGACCATCCTCATCGTCGATTTCGGAAGCCAGGTCACGCAGCTGATCGCCCGCCGCGTGCGCGAAGCGGGGGTCTATTCGGAGATCGTGCCCTTCGCGCGCGCGCTCGAGGCTTTCGAGCGGATGCGGCCGAAGGGGATCGTGCTTTCCGGCGGCCCGGCGTCGGTGACCTTCGAGGAGAGCCCGCGCGCGCCTCCCGAGCTGTTCGAGGCGGGCGTGCCGATGCTCGGCATCTGTTACGGCCAGCAGCTGATGGCCGAGCAGCTCGGCGGCAAGGTGGTGACCGGCGACCACAGCGAGTTCGGCCGCGCCTTCATCGAGATCGTGGGCGACTGCGCCCTGTTCGACGGCCTGTGGCGGGCCGGCGAGCGCCACCAGGTGTGGATGAGCCACGGCGACAAGGTCGAGGCGCTGCCGCCCGGCTTCCGAGTAGTCGCCCGGTCCGGAGGCGCGCCGTTCGCGGCGAGCGCCGACGACGAGCGGCGTATGTACGGCGTCCAATTCCACCCCGAAGTCGCCCACACGCCCGACGGGGCGCGGCTGATCGCCAATTTCGTCCGCCACGTCTGCGGCCTTTCGGGCGACTGGACGATGGCCGAGTTCCGGGCGACCAAGATCGAGGAGATCCGCGCGCAGGTCGGCGACGGGCGGGTGATCTGCGGCCTCTCGGGCGGGGTCGATTCCGCGGTCGCCGCCGTGCTCATCCACGAGGCGATCGGCGCCCAGCTCACCTGCGTCTTCGTGGACCACGGGCTGATGCGCTCGGGCGAGGCCGAGCAGGTCGTCTCGCTGTTCCGGGGCAGCTACAACATCCCGCTCGTCCACGTCGATGCGGAGGAGCTGTTCCTCTCCGGGCTGGCCGGGGTCGCCGATCCCGAAGCGAAGAGGAAGTTCATCGGCAGGACCTTCATCGACGTGTTCGAGGAGGAGGCGCGCAAGATCGGCGGCGCCGATTTCCTGGCGCAGGGCACGCTCTATCCAGACGTGATCGAGAGCGTCAGCTTCACCGGCGGGCCGTCGGTGACGATCAAGAGCCACCACAATGTCGGCGGCCTTCCCGAGCGGATGGACATGAAGCTGGTCGAGCCGCTGCGCGAATTGTTCAAGGACGAGGTGCGGGAGCTCGGCCGGGAGCTGGGGCTCCCTGAAGCCTTCGTCGGCCGCCACCCCTTTCCCGGGCCAGGCCTCGCCATCCGCATCCCCGGCGAAGTGACCAAGGAGCGCTGCGACATCCTGCGCAAGGCCGACGCCATCTACCTCGAGGAGATCCGCGCCGCCGGCCTCTACGACGCGATCTGGCAGGCCTTCGCGGTCCTCCTTCCGGTCAAGACTGTCGGGGTAATGGGCGATGCGCGCACCTACGACCAGGTCTGCGCGCTGCGCGCCGTCACCTCGACCGACGGCATGACCGCCGACGCCTATCCGTTCGACGCCGCCTTCCTGTCGCGCGTCGCCACCCGTATCATCAACGAGGTGAAGGGCATCAACCGCGTCGTCTACGACTACACGTCGAAGCCGCCGGGTACGATCGAATGGGAGTAGCCTCGGGCAGCATGGCAATGCCGCCCGCTTGGACGTGCTCTATCGGGGCGGCGGGACCTTCGGCCGGGCGATCAGGCGCCTTCCTCGAGCAGCCGGTCGCGCTCGTCGTGCGGCGCGCTCTCGTCGAAGCCGCTGCGGCGGGCGACGGTGGCGGTCGCGGCCATGTCCATCGAGACGTTGCCGGTGGTGCGCACGATGTCGGGCAGGGTCTCGACCGCAACGAGCAGCGCCAGCGGCTCGATCGGCAGCCCCATGGCGAGGCAGATCGGCGCAATCGAGGCGACGAAGCTGATCGTGCCGGGCAGGCTCACCGAACCCATCGTCGTCGTCGCAGCCATCGCCACTCCGGCCGCCAGCATCGCCGGGGTCAGCGGATGGCCGAACCAGTGGGCGACGTAGATGGCGACGGCGAGGTTCATCGCCGGCCCGGTCGCCCGGAAGATCGCCACCGCGAGCGGCAGCACCACGCCGGAGGCGGCGACCGGCACGCCCAGCTTCTCCGATCCGCGCAGCATCGCCGGCAGCGAGGCGAGCGACGACTGGGTGCTGATCGCCACCGCATGGGCGGGGCCGACGGCGCGGGTGAAGGCGAGTAAGCCGAGCCGGCCGCCGGCCATCGCCAGCGGCCAGGCGAGGAACCAGATGACGCAGCCCACCGCGATGACGATGGCGACATAATGGGCGAGCGCTCCGAACGCCGCCGCGCCGGCCCGCGCCCCGACCACGTAAGCGAGCGCGAGGACTCCGATCGGCGCCAGCCACAGCACCCAGTTGACGATCACCAGCATGACGTCGGCGACGGCGCGGAAGAAGCCGGTGAGCTGCGCGCGCGGGCCCTCGGGCAGCCGCGTCGCCGCGAAGGCGAAAACGGCGGTGAAGAACATCAGCGGCAGGATCCGGTCGTTGGCCGCCGCCGCAATCGGGTTGGTGGGCACCATCGAGCGGAAGAATTGGGCGAGGCTCGGCACCTCGCCGACCTCCTGCTCGGAGCCGGCGAGCGCCGAGCGCAGCGCCGCCGCGGATTCGCCCGGCAGCGGCCACAGGTCGAGCAGCAGCGGCGTCAGCAGCGCCGAGATGATCGCCGAGGTCCAGAGCACCGCGACGAACAGCAGGATGGCGCGGCCGGCGAGACGGCTGGTCCGCGCCGCGTCGGCCGCAGCGGCGATGCCGGTGATCAGCAGCGAGACGATCAGCGGCACGATCGTCATCCTGAGCGCATCGAGCCAGATCCCGCCGATCGGCTCGGCGACGGCGATCGCCTGCTCGGTCCAGGCGAGGCCCGCCGTCGCGATGCCGAGCAGCAGCCCGAGGGCGAGCGCGGCGAGGATTCGCGTGGCCTGGGACATCAGGCGCCCTTAGTCTTCCCGCCGCGGCGGTGGAAGCCGTGGCGTTGGGGGCCTATGGTGTCTCGCCCTCCCGCGCGGCGCGCGCTATCAGGCCGGAAAACGGCACAAGGTACGAGCATGTCGCGCAAATTCTTCGGCACCGACGGGATCAGGGGCAGGACCAACGCGCCGCCGATGACGGCGGAGGTGGCGCAAAGGGTCGGCCAGGCGGCGGGCGCCCATTTCCTGCGCGGCGACCACAGGCACCGCGTCGTCATCGGCAAGGACACGCGGCTGTCCGGTTATATGATGGAGACGGCGATGATCTCCGGCTTCACCAGCGTCGGCATGGACGTGGTGATGGTCGGCCCGGTGCCGACGCCGGCGGTGGCGATGCTCACCCGCTCGATGCGCGCCGATCTCGGCGTGATGATCTCGGCGAGCCACAACCCTTACGTCGACAATGGCATCAAGCTGTTCGGCCCGGACGGCTTCAAGCTCTCCGACGAGGACGAGCTGGCGATCGAGCGGCTGCTCGAGCAGCCGCCGCGGCTCGTCCCCGCGCCGGAGATCGGCCGCTCCAAGAAGATCGAGGACGCCCGCGGCCGCTACATCCATTTCGCCAAGTCCACCTTCCCCGAGGCGCTGCGGCTCGACGGGCTCAAGATCGTGGTCGATTGCGCCAACGGCGCCGCTTACCAGGTGGCGCCCTCGGCGCTCTGGGAGCTCGGCGCCGACGTCGTCGCGCTCGGCGTCTCGCCCAACGGGCTCAACATCAACGACGGCTGCGGCTCGACCGCGCCCGAGACGCTGCAGGCGCGGGTGATCGAGGAGCGCGCCGACATCGGCATCGCGCTCGACGGCGACGCCGACCGGGTCATCGTCGTCGACGAGACGGGGCGGATCGTCGACGGCGATCAGCTGATGGCGCTGATCGCCAGCTCCTGGGCGGGGCGCGGCGAGCTCAGGGGCGGCGGCCTCGTCGCCACGGTCATGTCGAACCTCGGCCTCGAGCGCTTCCTCGAAGCCAAGAGCATCGCGCTGGTCCGCACCAAGGTCGGCGACCGCTACGTCCTCGAGGCGATGCGGGCGCGCGGCTGCAACGTCGGGGGCGAGCAATCGGGCCACATCATCCTTACCGACCATTCGACCACTGGCGACGGACTCGTCGCGTCGCTCCAGATCCTCGCCTGCCTGGTCGAGAGCGGCAAGCCGGCGAGCGAGCTCCTCCACCAGTTCGACCCGCTGCCCCAGCTGCTCAGGAACGTGCGCTTCGGCGGCGGCGCGCCGCTGGAGGCGGACCATGTCAAGTCGGCGATCGCCTCGGCCGAGCAGCGCCTCGCGGGCACCGGACGCCTCGTCATCCGCAAGTCGGGCACCGAGCCGCTGATCCGGGTGATGGCGGAGGGCGAGGACGAGGCGCTGGTGGAGGAAGTCGTCGACAGCATCTGCGAAGCGGTCAAGGCGGCGTGAGACGGTGGAGCGTCCGCTGGTGATGCGCCGCGAAGCTCCCGTTCGTCCCGAGCGAAGTCGAGGGGCGTACGGGCTGCGCAGCGCGCCTCGACTTCGCTCGGCACGAACGGGATCCTGACGTGGTCATGGCCACCCCGCGCATTCTCATCGTCGCCGGGTCCGATTCCTCCGGCGGCGCGGGGATCCAGGCGGACATCAAGACGGTGACCATGCTCGGCGGGCACGCGATGACGGCGATCACCGCGCTCACCGCCCAGAACACGCTCGGAGTGACCGGCGTCATGCCCGTTCCGGCCGAGTTCGTCCTCGAGCAGATCGATGCGGTCGCCGAGGACATCGGCGTCGATGCGGTCAAGATCGGGATGATCGGCTCGCCCGAGACCGCCCATGCGGTGGCGGACCGGCTCGAGCGGATGAGCGCGCCGATCGTCTTCGATCCGGTGATGGTCGCGACGAGCGGTTCGGTTCTCGCCGACGAAGCGAC
The DNA here is from genome assembly GCA_030776605.1 of Pseudomonadota bacterium. GTDB lineage: Bacteria > Pseudomonadota > Alphaproteobacteria > Sphingomonadales > Sphingomonadaceae > Allosphingosinicella. The sequence goes on along the minus strand of JALYHK010000025.1, from coordinate 3,952 downwards.
CATTGCCGCGTTCGAGCGGCTGATGCGCCTCGCCTCGGTCGTCACGCCGAACCTGCCAGAGCTGGAAGCGCTGACGGGGGAGGAGATTGGCGACGACGAGGCGCGCACCGATGCTGCGGCGGCGCTCTCGCAACGTTTGGGTTGCGCGGTTCTGGCAAAGGGCGGTCACGCTCCGGGAGACAGAATCGTGGACATTCTGGTGACCGAGGAAGGAGTGCAGGAGCACTTCGCCGAGCGGATCGACACCCGCCATACCCACGGTACCGGCTGCACCCTCGCCAGCGGAATAGCGACCGAGCTGGGACGCGGCCGCGAGTTGGCCGATGCGGTCCCCCGCGCCCGCGCTTATCTGCTGGCCGCGCTCGGCGCCGCGCCGGGCCTCGGTGCCGGCCACGGCCCGATCGGCCACGCGCTCGGGACCGTCCCGTTCGATTCGATCCACAGAAAATCGTCCTGATCCAGCGGCGCGGGCTGGAAACGGGCGCGCCGCCATCTATGCTGACGGACGATGGCGAGGCCCTGCTTCAGGATCGAGAAGGCGTTTCCCGAGCCGCTCGCCGGCGTCGACGAAGCGGGCTGCGCGCCGCTCGCCGGACCCGTCGTCGCGGCCGCGGTGGTGCTCGACCGCAGGCGCTTCCCCCGCGGGATCGACGATTCCAAGGTGCTTCCCGCCCCGACGCGCGAGGCGATCTGCGCCAGGCTCTACAGTCAGGCCCGGGTCGGCGTCGGCATCGCCAGCGTCGAGGAGATCGACCGGCTCAACATCTTCTGGGCGCGCATGCTGGCGATGAGCCGCGCGGTCGAGGCGCTCGGCTTCGAGCCGGCGATGATCCTGGTGGACGGCAACCGCTGCCCGCGCTGGGAGCGGCCCTCCAAGGCGATCGTCGACGGCGACGCCAAGTGCCGCTCGATCGCCGCCGCCTCGATCGTCGCCAAGGTGACCCGCGACCGGATCATGGCGGATCATGCGCGGGAGCATCCTGGCTATGGCTGGGAAACCAATAAGGGATACGGTACGCCCGAGCATTACCGGGGCCTCGACGCGCTCGGGCCGACCCCGCTCCACCGCCGCAGCTTCGCCCCGGTCCGCGCCTTCTACGAGGCGCGCGACGGCAGCGCGACGATCGGATCGCAGCAGCTGCTCGACCTGTAGCTCCTGCGATTGCCAGCGCTGCCCCTCGGCTGTAGTTGGCGGCGATGGCGCCGATTGCCTGAGCGGAACCCGCGGCGCGCGGGCTGAACGAACGGCCGCGACCGAGCCGGTCCGCGGCCCCATCCGCTCATCCGAAAAGGCAATCAGCAATGTCGAATTCCGACCATGGCGGCCGCCCGGCCGCGCAAGCCGACCATCCTTCCTCCGCCTGGACCCTCACGCTCGACCGCAGCGGGCCGGGGCCGCTCGATCCGGCGCGCTTCGCTGCGGCGATGCGCGATCCGGCCTATCCCCGCGCTTCCGCTTACGATCCGGCCTGGGTCTACCGGAACCTGATGGGTCCCAACTGCCTGTGGCTGCTCGAGGACCTTCTCGCTCGCCTGCCGCTGGCCCCGGACATGCGCGTCCTCGATCTCGGCTGCGGCTCGGCTCTCAGCTCGATCTTCCTGGCGCGCGAGCTTGGGGTGGAGGTCTGGGCGGCCGACCTCTGGATCGATCCCACCGACAATCTCGCCCGGGCCAGGGAGGCGGGAGTCGCCGACCGGCTCTTCCCGCTCCGCGCCGAGGCGCACGCGCTTCCGTTCGCGCACGGCTTCTTCGATGCGATCGTCAGCGTCGATGCCTATCATTATTTCGGCACCGACATTCGCTATCTCTCCTATCTCGCCCAGTTCGTGAAGGCAGGGGGCAGGGTCGGGATCGCGGTGCCCGGCAACGCCATCGATCCCGACGAGGCGCCGCCGACCTCCCGCGCCCTGTTCGAGGAGCTCGGCGCCGACTGGTTCGCCTTCCGCAGCGCGGACTGGTGGCGGCGGCACTTCGAACGCACCCGCGGCATCGCCGTCGAGGACGCGGCGATGGTTGACGACGGTGCCGCGCTTTGGAACAGCCACGTCGAGGCCGTCGCGGCCTGGCGCGGCACGCCCAAGGCGGAGCAGTTCGAAGGGCGGCTGCTCTCTCGGCCGGAGGGGCGGGAGCTCGGCTTCTGCCGCATCGTCGCACGGCGCGAGGAGGGGCGCACCTTGCTCTTCGGGCCCGGCGACTTCGAGACGCGGATCGCCTGAGCGGCCGACATTTCCACAGCTTGTGAGTCTTTCCCGCCACACCACGACATGTTGAGTCCGGGCGTGGCGGGCGGCCTCCATTAGTTGCGCCGGACTCGTTTCGTTCGCGGCACGTTAACCCTATCGCGACGGCGGCTCGCTACCATCGCCTGCTTGACGGCGGAGTCAGCCTGACTCACGCTGGCAATTCTGTGCTGAACCGGGGGCGGTGACGTATGACTGCATTGTCGCGAGTGGCGCTCGAAGGCCGCGCCCGGCGCAGCAGCCAGCCTCCGGCCCCCGACCTTCCGCTCGCGAGCGTCATCGAAGGCGATTGCGTCGCGGCGATGAAGCGCCTGCCGGACGCCTGCATCGACGTGGTCTTCGCCGATCCGCCCTACAACCTGCAGCTCGGCGGCGAGCTGTTCCGGCCCGAGGGGAGCCGCGTCGACGCGGTCGACGACGAATGGGACAAGTTCGCCACCTTCGGCGACTATGACGCCTTCACCCGCGCCTGGCTGAGGGAAGCGCGACGCATCCTGAAGCCGCACGGGACGCTGTGGGTGATCGGCTCCTACCACAACATCTTCCGGGTCGGCGCCGCCCTCCAGGACGAGGGCTATTGGATCCTCAACGACATCGTCTGGCGCAAGGCCAACCCGATGCCGAACTTCCGCGGCACCCGCTTCACCAACGCGCACGAGACATTGATCTGGGCGAGCCGATCGGAGGACAGCCGCTACACCTTCAACTATCGCGCGATGAAGGCGCTCAACGACGAGCTGCAGATGCGCTCCGACTGGCTGCTGCCGATCTGCTCGGGCGCCGAGCGCGTCAAGGCGGGGGGAGCCAAGGCGCACCCGACGCAAAAGCCCGAAGCGCTGCTCTACCGGGTGCTGCTCGCCTGCACCAATCCCGGCGACATCGTCCTCGACCCCTTCTTCGGCACCGGCACGACGGGGGCCGTGGCGCGGCGGCTCGGGCGGCAGTGGATCGGGATCGAGCGGGAGAAGCGCTACGCCGCGGTGGCGCGCGAGCGGATCGCCTCCACCCTGCCGCTCGATGAAAGCGCGATGAAGACCATGGCCTCGCGCAAGGCGCAGCCGAAGGTGCCGTTCGGCATCCTCGTCGAGACCGGCTTCGTCTCGCCCGGCGACCTGCTTACCGACGCCAAGCGGCGCTGGCAGGCGCGGGTGCTCGCCGACGCCTCGGTCGAGCATGGCGGCGCCCAGGGCTCGATCCACAAGATCGGCGCCGCCGCCCAGGGCGCGCCGTCATGCAACGGCTGGACCTTCTGGCACGTCGAACAGCAAGGGGCTTTGCTGCCGCTCGACGCGCTGCGGCAGCAGTATCTCGAAAATCTCGGCTAGGGCGCGATGGCGCGCCGCGTCTATCTCCGCCCCACCGCATTCGTCGACGCCCCCTTCGGTCTCGACGGCAAGGTCGAGCGGCTGGCCGGAGGGCTGGCCTGGTTCTCGGCGGTGGAGGTCGTCGCCATGGACGGCGCGGTGCGCGTCTCCGCCGAGCTGGTGCCGGTCGAGTCGATCGGCGACGCGCTCAACAGCCTGCCTGACGAGGCGCGGCGCACTTGGATCAACCTGACCGCGCCGCGCGCGCCGCTGAGCCTCGGCGAGCGGGTCGTCCGGCTCGACCAGCCGCAGGTGGTCGGGATCGTCAACGTGACGCCCGACAGCTTCTCGGACGGCGGCCGCTTCGCCGATGCGGGCGAAGCCGCCGAGGCCGCCCATGCGATGGC
>JALYHK010000024.1 GCA_030776605.1 Pseudomonadota bacterium | reverse complement strand
CCGGCGCCCCCGGCCGCCGCCGGTTCGGCGCCGCCGCTGCCCTGGCTCGGGCTGTTCCCGGACCCCGCCAAGATCGCCCAGGCGCAGCTCGACTTGTGGAGCGCGGGCCTCGCCATCTGGCAGCGCGCGCTCGGCCAGAGCAAGGAGCCGACCGAGGAGGAGCTGAAGGCGGACAGGGACAAGAGGTTCAACGCGCCGCAGTGGCGCGAGAACCCGATCTTCGACATGATCCGCCAGAGCTACATCCTCGTCTCGGAGCGGCTGCTCGGCTCGGTCGACGCGATCGAGGGCCTCGACGAGAAGCAGCGCGAGAAGCTGCGCTTCCTCACCCGCAGCTTCGTCGACGCTATGGCCCCCTCCAATTTCGCGGCGACCAACCCGCTGGTGATCGAACGCGCGCTCGAGACCAGGGGCGAGAGCCTCTTGAAGGGCCTCGAGAACATGCTGCGCGACCTCGGCAAGGGGCAGCTCACCCATACCGACCCGGAGGCGTTCGAGGTCGGCCGCAACATCGCGGTCACCCCCGGCAAGGTGGTCAAGCGCACGCCGCTCTACGAGCTGATCCAATATGCGCCGACCACCGAGGAGGTGTTCGAGACGCCGCTGATCATCTTCCCGCCCTGGATCAACCGCTACTACATCCTCGATCTCAATCCGAAGAAGAGCTTCATCGAATGGGCCGTCGACCAGGGGCTTACGGTGTTCGTCGTCTCCTGGAAGTCGGCCGACGAGAGCCTCGCCGAGACCACGCTCGACGACTACGTGCTGAAGGGCCAGATCGACGCGATCGACACGGTGCGCGACCTGCTCGGCGTCCCCTCGGCCCACGTCATCGGCTATTGCGTCGCCGGCACCACGCTGGCCGCGACGCTGGCGCTGCTCGCCGCCCGCGGCGAGGCGGACAAGGTCGCCAGCGCCACCTTCTTCACCGCCCAGGTCGACTTCTCCGAGGCCGGCGACCTCAACCTCTTCGTCAACGAGGAGATGATGCAGCTGATCGAGCAGATCGCCGCCGAAAAGGGCTATATGGACGGCCGCTACATGGCGGCGACCTTCAACATGCTCAGAGGCCGCGACCTCATCTGGAACTACGTCACCAACAACTATCTGCTCGGCGAGGGCTATCCGCCTTTCGACCTGCTCCACTGGAACTCGGACACCACCAACCTCCCGGCCAAGTGGCACCAGGCCTATCTCCGCGACCTCTACCGCGACAACAAGCTGGTGCGGCCGGGCGGGATCAGCATCGACGGCACGCCGATCGACCTTTCGAAGGTGGAGACCCCGACTTACGTCCAGGCCGGACGCGAGGACCATATCGCCCCCGCCCACAGCGTCTGGAAGATCACCCACCACTTCAAGGGGCCGCTGCGCTTCGTCCTCGCCGGCTCGGGCCACATCGCCGGCGTGATGAACCCGCCCGAGGCGCAGAAATACCAGTACTGGACCAACGAGGGGGAGGCCGAGACGCTCGAGGAGTTCGTCGCCGGCGCGACCGAGCACAAGGGCAGCTGGTGGCCCGACTGGATCAGGTGGATCGGCGCGCAGGACGAGAAGAAAGTGAAAGCGAAGGGCGCGCGGGTGCCGGGCAAGGGCAAGCTCAAGGCGATCGAGGACGCGCCGGGAAGCTATGTGAGGGCGCGGTAGGCTATGCCGCCTCCGGCAGGCGCGCGAAGCACTGGCCGCGACGGGGCACGGGTGGACGCAGCGAACGCCGGTTCGACGAATATGGCGGCTCTCATCGCGACGACGGCGATGTCCTTGGGTGCAAGGAGACGCCCTCAGGCGTGGACGATGGACACCGTCGTGCCGGGGCTGGCGGCGGTGACGGTGACGGTGGCGCCCAATTGCTTCGAGAGCGCCTCCACGATGCCGGTTCCGAGGCCCGGCTTCACGCCGGCGCCGCCTCCAGGGATGCCGATGCCATCGTCGCCGACCGACAGGGTCCAGGCCGTTCCGCTGGCGAGATACGCGACCTCGATCCTGCCGCGCGGATCGTGCCCAGGAAAGGCGTGCTTGAGCGCGTTGATGACCAATTCGGTGACGATGAGGCCGAGGCTCACCGACACGTCGGCGGCGACCTTGCTCTCGTCCGCGGTGGAAGTCAGCCGTAGGCGGTCATGGTCGGCGATCATCGAAGCGCCGATGCTGTCGCAGAGATCGCTGAAATAGGTGCGCAGCTCGACGTCGCCGAGCCGGGAGGCCGCCAGCTGCTTCTGCATCGTCGCGATCGACATCACCCGGTGGTGAGCGTCGTGGAGATGCGCGCGCGATTCCTCCGACTGCACCCGGCGGGCGCTCTGCATGAGGACGCTGGCGATGATCTGGAGGCTGTTGGCGACGCGGTGCTGCAGCTCCTGGAGCAGGATCTGCTTCTTGCGCACGAGGTCGTCCTTGACCTTCTCGGCGAGGCGTGCCGCGGTCACGTCCACCACCGACAGCACCAGCCGGATGTTGTCGGCGTCGCAATAATCGAGCTTCTGAACGCCGAGGACGAGGCGGCGCGGCTCCTCGCCCGGGCGGACCAGGTCCATTTCATAGGCATCCACCGATGCGATCCCGGCGAGCGTCGCCTGGAGCAGGGAATTGAGTTGCGGCACGTTCCACTCGCCCTCGCCGAGATCGGCGAGCCGGGTCCCGATCAGGCCGGACTGGCGGATCGCGAAGGCGTGGCAGAAGGAGTTGCTCGCAGCGATCACCTCGAGCTCGTCGTCGAGCAGGACGAGCGGCGCCTGCGACGACACGATCAGGGCCATCGCAAGGCTGCTTGCGGCTTCCGGAGGGACTGGCACAAAGAATTCCACGGCCGAAGCCTCGGACAACCGGAGGCTCGCGGAACGAAAGCCATGCCCGGCAGAATGTCGATCACCGCGGCGCCGATGGCGCGCGCGCGTCGTCAAATGCCATTATATAACACAGATCCAGGCGCATCGCCCCATCCTTTCTCGCTCGATCCACCCTTGGTGGACGAGAGAGCCGCCGCCAGTTAGGTTCACGATCCGCTCGATCGCACATCGTGCGTTCGTATCGAGGCGGCGACGCCCGGCCGAACAAGTCCCGACCCGCCGTTGCCGGGGGGATGCAATGCCGCCCCTGTGTCCCCATATCAGAACTATCACCTGATCTTCCCGCAAGCATCCTGTGACAGAGAGACATTCCTTGCTCCCGCTTGCTCACAGAGGTGTCAGGCATGACAGATCACTTTAATCTCCAGTCACCACCATTGCGACGCCGTCTCGCTTCGGGTGCCGGTCGGCTGACCGGCGGGCGAACGATTTCTCCTGCTTTGGGGCCAGTTCCCAGCTCTCCCGCGACCGAGGAGTGGGTGAACGAAGGCGGCAGCACGATACCGGCTCCGAACAGGGTGCTTTCCGCGCGCGGGAACCGCTCGTGAGCCTGCACGACTGGTTGGGCCGTCATGTCCCGAATCTCAAGATCAGCCATTGGGACCGGGGCAACTTCGTCAGCCGATGCGCTGTTTGCGACGGCGCAATGATCAAGCCGCCCGGACTCAGCTGGCAGCTGCACACGGTGACCACCTGAGATATGGAGACCGCGGCGCCCTCCCCCTCAAAACGCTGACTTCGCTCTCGTCGCTTTCCTGATCGCCCTTCCGCGATGGTCCTAACGCTCCGGTGAGAGGCCCTACCCCCGCGCCCGAGAATCAGGAGGGGGCTGTGCGAACCGCTGCGCCACCGGGGCCTGGCGCAGGTTGGTTTCGCTTGGGCTCGTCCACGGCTGGAGAGGCGGAACCACGAGCTTCCGATCAGGTTGGAAAGAAGCCCCGATTCTGCGGGTTCACGAGCAGCTGCAGGAGACCTTCCATGGCTATTGACCACGACCCCAACACGATTGCGCGTGACGAGACGCACGACCTCATATCGTCCGAAAAGGTGGACGGCACCGCCGTCTTCAACCGGCAGGGCGACAAGCTCGGCTCCATCCACCACTTCATGGTCGGAAAGCGCGATGGGCGCGTCCGCTACGCCGTGCTGAGCTTTGGCGGCCTCTTCGGCATGGGCGAGCGCTACTACCCCCTGCCCTGGGACGTGCTCACCTATGATACGGACATGGGCGGCTACGTGGTCGACCTCGACAAGAGCGTGCTCGAGGGAGCGCCTTCGTTCGAGCGCGACGATGAGCCGGCGTACGACCGCGAGTTCGGCGAACGTGTCTATGGACACTACGGCCTGACCTACTGAGCAGGGCTGCGTCGGGGGCGAAAGGTCACTCATCTGGAGACCCCTCGGGGATGTCGGACGCCGGGCGAGGCGCCGCAGCTACTCGGCCGCAGCCGCAAGAGCAACCTCATCGTGGGGTTGCTCGACACGAGCTGAGCCGTCCGACGCGGCCGGTCCGACACAGCACTATGGAATGAGGAGAGGCGCTCGGGGGACCAAGCGCCCTTCCCTTTGCGCTTGCGGTTCGACATTTTGTTGCCGTCCAGCCGCTGAGCCACAGCACGGATAGTCGCACACAATCGCCCCTCAGCCGGTGAGCAACTGGACCGAATCGGACCGCAGCAACTGCGGCTGTTTGCAGGACGTCCGCTTTCGACCCGAAGTGGACATTCGACTGCTGTCACCTGTGGCCGACTAAGCCTGTGCGGAGTCGCGCTAAAGCCCGCGGGACGGCCTATCGCAGCTGCTGACGAACCGGCGTGGCCCGAGCGGCTCCAATCCACCTACACACGATCAGAACTCCTCCTTCGATCTTGCTAACCCAGTTGGGGTATGCGCTCGCCCTGGCTGCCCGATATGGTCGAAGGACTTAGCAACTGCGGCCGCAGGCTTCCGGCCTCGGCGGCCGCGACAATCGGGAGATAAGCGATGGCGAAGCCAGCGGGCAAAGGCGGTGGTGGCGGAGACGATGGTGGCGGCGGTGGCGGTGGTAGAAGGATCACCGGCACCGACCAAGGCGAGACGATCTACGGCAACGACAAGAACAATGCGATCTACGCCGGCGGCGGAGACGACATCGTGTGGGCGCGAGCAGGCGACGACGAGGTCTGGGGCCAGGACGGCAACGACAGCCTCTATGGCGAGGACGGCAATGATGTTTTGGACGGCGGGGCCGGCGATGACACGCTGGATGGTGGTGCCGGCAACGACGTGCTCCGCGGGAGTGACGGCAACGACCTGTTGCACGGCGGATCTGGCGACGACATCCTGAGGGGAGAGGATGGCGCTGATACCCTGGTTGGCGGCGAAGGTGCCGACACTCTCTACGGAGGGCTTGGTGCCGATCAGCTATACGGTGGATCGGGTGCGGATCGCTTCGTGTTTGAGAACTTCTACGACTCCGGCGATGATCCAAACGGCTTTTTCGCCGGCTACACAAGCGAGCCGGGGATCGACACCATCCACGACTTCAATCCGGACGAAGGCGATTGGATCGACCTGTCGCTGGTCGACGCCGACATCACCGTCGATGGAAGGCAGCTTTTCACGAAGGTGGATGCCTTTTCCGGTAAGGCAGGAGAGCTGGTCGCCTTCTACATCCGGAGCACAACAGGACTGTCATCAACGGCGATGTCGACGGCAATGGCGTTGCCGACATGACCATCCACATCACCGGCGATTTTATCACCGGAGGGACGGATTGGCTCTTCCTGGGCTGAGGGAGCAACGGCCTCGGCGATAGCCGATCCCGATTAAGCGAGGCGGTCCTCGTCTTCCTCACTTCCTGACGGGAACGGCGGCGACGGTCGCGGGAAGAACTCACTCGATCCTCGAGAGCAGGCGCGCCAGTTGGCTCTGGCTGTGCGTGCCGGTCTTCTCCAGCAGCTTCTTCAGGTGAACTCGAGCTGTCTCATAGGCGACGCCGAGCTGGTCCGCGGCGTGCCGCAGGTTCTGATGGCCGCCCATCAGAGCCTCCGCCAGCCGAGCCTCGGCGGGACTGAAGTCGAACATCGACGACCACCGATGTACCGCAGACGACGACACCTGCGCTTCAGGGTCGATGATCCGCACCAGGGCCGCCGGCCTGAAGGCTTCGAAGGGAGACGGCGGGTTTAGAAGAGGCGTCACCGTCACAAGCAGATCGCGCTTTCCGGACGGGCGAGGCAGGGCGACCGCGCCTCCGAAGCCGCCCTCCCGCAGAGCCGTGAGCGCCGACAGGATGGCGGCGTTCAGGCGGTGCGATGAGCGGCTATCAGCTGCTCGCAGCTGCTGATCCCAAACGACCAACCCGTCCTGTCTCTCCAGAATGTCTTGCGCTGCTGGGCTGATTGCGCGCACGCGCCCCATCCGGTCGAGCAGGACCAGCGGGTGACCATCTCCTGCGAAAGCTGGAGGTCGCGACGCCAAGTGAACGGCTCGCTCCATGTGCGCGAAGAGAAGCTTGAACAGGTTCTTCTTTTCCTCGGGGAGCACACCGACCTCAGCGGCTGGATGTACCGAAAGACCGAAAGTCAGCTCATCCTCGGGTGCGGTGTATCCGACCAGCCAGTGCGTCGATCCGATCCATTCTGAGCGGTTCCATCGGATCGTTTCGTGGTCCAGATAGTCTTCCGCGGACATGATCTCGCTAGTATCGCAGAACCGGGCGTGCGGGTGCTCCATCGCCCACTGGAAAGAAGGGTCCTCCGAGTAGACCCACTCCTGATACTCCTTGATGCCTTCTGGCCGTAGCGGATTACCGAACGTTGTGGTCCGCATCATCTCGCAATGGTTCAAATCGGAGATTGTCTGCACAGCGGCTTGAGCACCGAGAATGGATAGGATCTCGACAATGACCTGCTCCCACCGAGCGGTATCGTCGGCGCTCTCGTAGATGCGCCCGATCAGGCCGGAAATGTTCTTGTCCAGCGCCACTGCCGTTCCGTTGTTGAAGTGGCCGGACCGCCAACCTACGGAAATCCGACCCCTCTGTCGAATCGGGGAGAATAGGCCGGTAGCGTCCGGCCTGTGAGCGCGTTCGCTTTGCCCGCCTTGCAGGCGGGGCTCATCCGGCCCCGGCCCCGCCCTCGTCGCGTGCGTCCGGAGCCGAGGTGGCCTTGCGCAACGCCGCGTGCCTGAGCCTATTGCTGCCTTTGAGCTGCGCCTCCAGCCCTTTCTCCACCAGCCGCCGCAGCGCCTTCGACGCCGTCAGGAAATCGGTTGTGCTGCAGCGCACAAAGTTTTCCTTGAAAGTTGCCGTGCGGGCTCTTATGTTGCACTGCAGCAAGAGATGGAGGACGCGCGTAATGGCTGACGGCAAAACCCAGGATACGGCTTCGAAGGCCGACACCGAGGCCGAGGCTCCGGCGGCGAAGGCGGCCGAGAAGGCGGCCGACGCAGCGCCCAAGGCTGCCGAGAAGGCGGCTCCGGCTCCAGCTAAGGAGGCTGCTAAGGAGGCTGCCAAGGCGGCCGCCACCGCCGCTTCGGCTTCGGCCAAGGCTGCGGCGGTGACCGCGAAGAGCGGCGGCAAAGCCACCAAGAACAAGCCCAGCCGCGCCAAGGCCGCTCCGGCCCGCCGCGCTCAGGCGAAGAAGAATGCGGCTCCGAAGCGCAACGCCGCTGCGGCCGCCGCGAAAACGACCACCACCAGCATCAATGAAGGAACCAGGACCATGAAGAACGAAGCCAAGCAGGCTGCGGACCGCTTCCAGGCGGTCTTCGGCGACGTCAACGAGCGCGCCAAGACGGTGATCGAGCGCAACACCCGCCTCGCCGAGGAGCTCACCGAGCTCACCAAGGGCAATGTCGAGGCGCTGGTCGCTTCGACCAAGGTCGCGGCCAAGGGCGTCGAGACGCTCGGTCAGGAAGTGGCCGAGTTCAGCCGGAAGAGCTTCGAGGACGCTTCGGCGGCCCTCAAGGGCTTCGCCGAGGTGAAGTCGCCGACCGACTTCTTCCGGCTGCAGAGCGAGTTCGCCCGCAGCCAGTTCGACATCGCCGTCGCCGAGGGCTCCAAGCTCAGCGAGACGATGGTCAAGCTCGCCGGCGAGGTCGCTCAGCCGCTCGCGAGCCGCTACTCGGTCGCCGCCGAGCGCGTGCGCAGCGCCGTCGCTTTCTAGGCCTCGGGCGCCGACGAAAGGAAGGGCGGCCCTCCCTGCGGAGCGGCCGCCCTTTTCGTGCGCGAGAGCGGCCCGTTTCGGCACGCGACGACCCTTGCCCGGGCGCGGCACCTTGCCATATTTGTCGCGTTGTTATGCGTATGAGTGAATCGCCTCTGCTCATGGCCGGCGAGGGCAAGGGAGACGAGGAAGGCACCGGCCTCGGCGTCGCGACCCGCACGCGCACCCGCACCAAGACCCCCTCCCCCTACAAGGTGCTGATGCTCAACGACGACTACACGCCGATGGAGTTCGTCGTGCACGTGCTGCAGCGCTTTTTCCGGATGGACCTGGAGGATGCGACGCGGGTGATGCTCGCTGTCCACCAGCGGGGCGTCGGCGTCTGCGGTATCTTCAGCTACGAGGTCGCCGAGACCAAGGTGGCGCAGGTCATCGACTATGCCCGCCAGAACCAGCACCCGCTCCAGTGCACGCTGGAGAAGGCCTGAGCCGAGGGCGCGGAGAGTGTTGCCGCACGCTCGTCATGCTGAACTTGTTTCAGCATCCATCCGGATGAGCGCAGCGCGGCTCCAACATGGACCCTGAAACAAGTTGCGGGTGAGGGGTGTGCCGGCGTTCCGCATTTCGACCGCCGGCCCCTCCCCTTGCACCCTCCCGCCAAAGTTCTAAAGCCCCGCCATGGACCGCATCATCATCCGGGGAGGCAAGCGCCTCGAAGGCAGGATCCGCATTTCCGGCGCGAAGAATGCGGCGCTGGCGCTGCTCCCCTGTGCACTGCTCACCGACGAGCCGCTGACGCTGAGGAACCTGCCGCGGCTCGCCGACGTCGACAGCTTCGGCCATCTGCTCAACCAGCTCGGCGTCTCGACCACCGTCGAGGGCGCGCGTCCCGACGAGATCGGCCGCGTGATGACGCTGCGCGCCGCGAACATCACCTCGACCGTCGCCCCCTACGATATCGTCCGGAAGATGCGGGCCTCCGTGCTGGTCCTCGGGCCGCTGCTGGCGCGCGCGGGGGAAGCGACGGTGTCGCTGCCGGGCGGCTGCGCGATCGGCATGCGGCCGGTGGACCTGCACCTGAAGGCGCTCGAGGCGCTCGGCGCCGAGCTCGAGATCGCGGCGGGGTACGTCAAGGCGCGGGCGCCCGAGGGAGGGCTGCGCGGCGCGACGATCGGCTTCCCCTCCGTCTCGGTCGGCGCGACCGAGAACGCGCTGATGGCCGCGGTCCTCGCCCGCGGCACCACCGTCATCGAGAATGCCGCGCGCGAGCCCGAGATCACCGATCTCGCCAAATGCCTGATCGCAATGGGCGCCGATATCCAGGGACTGCGCACCGACACGCTCATGATCGAGGGTAAGGAGCGGCTCCACGGCGCGACCTATTCAGTCATGCCCGACCGCATCGAGGCGGGGAGCTACGCCTGCGCGGCGATGATCACCGGCGGCTCGCTCGAGCTCAACGGAGCGCGCAAGGAGACGATGCCTTCGATCCTGTCCGGGCTGCAGGACGCCGGCGCCATCGTCGAAGATCTGCCAAGGGGCATCCGGGTCAGCGCCAACGGCGCCATCCGCCCGCTGTCGATCTCGACCGCCCCCTTCCCCGCCTTCCCGACCGACATGCAGGCGCAGTTCATGGCGATGCTCGCGAAGGCCGACGGCACCAGTCTGCTCACCGAGACCATCTTCGAAAACCGCTACATGCACGTCCCCGAGCTGCAGCGGATGGGCGCGGACATCGAGGTGCGGGGCCGCGCCGCGGTGGTCCGCGGCGTCGACAGGCTGGTCGGCGCCCCCGTGATGGCGACGGACCTGCGCGCTTCGATGAGCCTCGTCCTCGCC
>JALYHK010000023.1:7926-9934 GCA_030776605.1 Pseudomonadota bacterium | reverse complement strand
GTGGGGCTTCGCCGTCTCTCGCGCTGTTCCGACGACGCTTCGCGTCGGCGTCACTGCACTCGACGGCTTAGCGGCCGTGCCCTCTCCAGCGCTTGATGGTGCGCTGGATGATGCCTTCCTCGCCGCCGGTCTCGCGCCACAGTTGGGCGAAGCTCGGGTCGGACGAGGCCGGGCGCTTCTCGGCCTCGAGGGCGTCGAAGCGCACCCGGATCGGGATTGCGACGCCCTCGCCAACGACGATGCATTCGCGGTTACGAAGCGCCGGGATGGTGTCGATGAAGCCGCGCGCGCCCTCGGGCATGGCGGCTTTGACGACCGCCTGGTCGCGGTCGTTGTTGAGGCGCATCGCGATGATCGTGCCGCACTGCGAGAGCACCCCCTCGGCGAGGTCCGACGGGCGCTGCGTGATCAGCCCGAGCGCGACGCCGTACTTGCGGCCCTCCTTGGCGATCCGCTCGAGCACCTTGCGCACCGCCTGACCGCCGCCGGTCGTGTCCGCCGGAACGTAGCGATGCGCCTCCTCGCAGATCAGCAGCACCGGCCGCTGCACTTCGCTCCGGGACCAGATCGCATAGTCGAAGACGAGCCGCGATAGCACCGCGACGACGACCGAGACGATGTCGGACGGAACCCCCGAGACGTCGATGATCGAGATCGGCTTGCCCTTGGCGGGCAGCCGGAAGATCTTCGAAACGAAGCCCGCCATGGTGTCGGCGATGAGCATCCCCGAAAACATGAACTGGTAGCGCGGATCGCTCTTCAGCTCCTCGATCTTGGTCTTGAGCCGCATGTAGGGCGCGGTGTCGCCGGCCTTGTTGAGCAGCCCCATCTCGTTGCCGATGGCGGTGGTGAGGTCGGTCAGCGTGTAGGGGATGGGCGAATCGACGGTGAGCTTGGTCAGCCCCTCGGCGGCGCGGTTGCGGCCGCGCGCCTGGAGCAGGCACTTGGCGAGGATGTCGGCGTCGCGCTGCCGGTCGGAGCCGGACGAGGTGATGAACACCTCGCAATGCTCCTCGAAGTTCATCAGCCAGTAGGGCATGGCGAGATTGTCTACGTTGAACAGCTCGCCGTGCCCCTTGAACGCCGCCGAATATTCGCCGTGCGGGTCGATCATGACGATGTGCCCCTCCGGCGAGAGGTCGCAGATCCGGTGCATGATCAAGGCCGCGGACGTCGACTTGCCGGTGCCGGTCGAGCCGAGCAGGGCGAAGTGCTTGCCGAGCAGCGCGTCGACGTAGAGCGCGCCGCGCACGTCCTTGGTCGGATAGACGGTGCCGATCTCGATGTGCGCGCGCTCGTCGGCCGCGAACATCTGCTTCAGGTCCTTGCCGGTCACCGGGAAGACGCGGTTGCCGGGGATCGGATAGGAGGTGATGCCGCGCTTGAAGTTGACCAGCCGCCCGGTCTGCGGGTCCTCGTCGCCTTCGCCGAGGAAGTCGATCTGGGCGACGACGCGGCCGCCGCTGCCGTCGGAGACCTTCAGCGACTTGACGTTGGCGAGCAGCCACCGCCGCCCGGATTCGAGCTTCACCTGGCTGCCGACCTGGCCCGAGAGGGCGACGCTAGGGTCGGGATCGGAGGCCAGGGCGGCGAGCCGCGCCGCGTCCACCTCGATCCTAGCGCCGCTGCCGGCGATCTCGATGACCTGCCCGATCGCTTCGTGCTTGCCGGCATAAGCGTCGATCGGCGCCGGCGCCTCGCGCGGCGCGACCTCCACCGGCTCCGGGCTGGAGGCGAACGAGCGCAGGTTCATCATGTCGGTCATGTCGGCTGGACTTCGCTGTGGCTGATCAGCCCGATCCATAGGGGCGATGGGTAAATAAGTACTTGTCGCGGCGCGCTTAGCCGCGGCGGAACAGCGCACTC
The DNA here is from genome assembly GCA_030776605.1 of Pseudomonadota bacterium. Classification (GTDB taxonomy): domain Bacteria; phylum Pseudomonadota; class Alphaproteobacteria; order Sphingomonadales; family Sphingomonadaceae; genus Allosphingosinicella. The sequence goes on along the minus strand of JALYHK010000023.1, from coordinate 8,068 downwards.
GCCCCCCAGCCGAGCAGCAGTGAGGTCGCCACCGCGACGACGCCGTAGGCGAGCGACCAGCGTTCCGCTGCCCGCGCCACGAAGCCTTCGAAGCCGAGCTTTTCGATCCGGATCTCACGCGCGGCGCCGGCGATGACGCGGC
>JALYHK010000023.1:0-7916 GCA_030776605.1 Pseudomonadota bacterium | reverse complement strand
GCGGTGTACATCCCCACCGGCACCCGCGCGGGGATGTCGATTCGCGCCGAATAGAGCACGCCCTCGCTGATCTCGACGCCGTCCGGATCCTCGCTGTAGAGGAGGTTGCGGCGCCTCATGTCGATCAGGCCCGCCTCGAAGCGGCGCAGCACTTCGGGCTGGACACCGCCGCCGGGCGAGAGCTGCAGATTCTCCAGGCCCAGCTCGTAGATGGCGGCGGTGCGCTCGTCGATGATCCGGTCGATCGGCCGGGAGGAGGCGACAGCGTAGAAAGCGGGGGCGGAGCGGAACCGGACGCGGCCGACGTTGACCCAGACGCCGGCGACGCGCTGCCGCTCGCGCACTACGATCGGCTCCATCGGCCCCTTGACCACCACGGCGACGTCTATCCGCCCCTCCGGCACCCGCCCCCGCGGGTGGAGGATGGCGCCGTAGAGCAGCAGCTCCTCGCCGGTGAAGCTGTAGCGGATCTCGATGTTGCGGTGGGAGACTTCCGGCACCAGCCGTGGCTGGGCCTGACCCAGCGCGAGCGGCGCGGCAATCATCAGCAGCAGCGCCCGCAGCCCCCTCACAGGTTCTGCACCGAATAGATTTCGGGCGGCCGCCAGGTGAGCTGGAGGCCCATCCGCAGCGCCACCGCGAGGACGACGATGGCGAGGAACATGCGCAGGAGCTCGGGCTTGATCTTCTGCGCGAAGCGCGCCCCATATTGCGCGCCGGTGACCGATCCGAGCAGCAGCAGGATCGCGAGCACGATGTCCACCGAGCGGGTGGTGGTGGCGTGGACGAGGGTCGTGGCGGCGGTGACGAACAGGATTTGGAGCAGGCTGGTGCCGACGACCACCTGTGCCGACATGCCGAGCAGGTAGATCATCGCCGGGACCATGATGAAGCCCCCGCCGACGCCGAGCAGGACGGTGAGCATGCCCGAGACGACGCCGAGCCCGAGCGGCGCGAGCGGCGAGATGTAGAGGCCGGAGCGGTAGAAGCGCCAGCGTATCGGCAGCCCGGCGATCAGCGGGTTGTGCCGCCGCGGCGGCCTCGATCGCGGGCGTTTCGGCAGGATCTCCAGCGCGGTCGCCGCCTCCTTGGCCATGAGGATGCCGATGCTGCTCAACAGGATGACGTAGAGCAGGGAGATGACGGTATCGATCTGTCCCTCGTTCTGGAGCAGCCGGAACAGGAAGCCTCCGGCGATCGAGCCCATGACGCCGCCGGCGATGATCACCGCGCCCATCCGGTAGTCCACCCCCTTGCGGCGCGTGTGGGCGAGGACGCCGGAGATGCTGGTGCCGGTGATCTGGGTGGTGGACGAGGCGACGGCGACCGCGGGCGGGATCCCGAAGAAGATCAGGATGGGCGTGGTCAGGAAGCCCCCGCCGACTCCGATCATCCCGGTGAGCAGCCCGACCAGGCCGCCGAGGCCGATGATGACGAGCGCATTCACCGAGAGGCCGGCGATGGGCAGGTAGATGTCCATGGGCGGCGGAGCCTAGCGGCTTAAGCCGAGGGGCGGAAGCCGCCCCCCTGCGGACGCTGCCCCCGCCGGCGTCAGCGGCGCGAAAGGCCGGCGAGCAGCTCGCAAACCCAGCGGCCGGCGGTGAGCGCGCTGACTTCCGACAGGTCGAGCGACGGATCGAGCTCCGTGAGGTCCGCCACCCGCACGCGCGGCTCGGCGGCGATGGCGCGCGCCGCCTCGAAGAACATCTCGGCGGCCATGCCTGCGGGCCGGGCGCCCGGGGCGCCGGGCAGCTGCGCCCGGTCGATGACGTCGATGTCGAAATCAGCGATCAGCGCGTCGACGCGGCCGACCTGGGCGAGGGCCTCGGCTATGACGGCGCCGATGCCGCGGGCGCGGCAGTCGGCGATGGTGAACAGGCCGATCCCGGCGGCGCGCGCGTCGTCGTGCATCTTGCGCGTGTTGGCGAAGGGGGCAAGGCCGATCTGGCAGATGTTGCGCCCGGGCAAGCCGTCCTCGAGCAGGCAGCGCACCGGATTGCCGTTGATCGGCCCGTGCTCGGTCTCGCGCATGTCGAAGTGCGCATCGAGCGTGATGAGGCCGACGCGGTCGAGCGGCAGCCCCAGCCCGTGCGCCGCCGGCCGCGTCACCGCGTTGTTGCCGCCGAGCAGGATGGTGAGGTCGTGCGCTGCCGTCGCCAAGGCTACGGCGTCGCGGATCGGCGCGAACCCCTCGGCCGGGCTCACCCCCTGGACCGCAACGTCCCCGAGATCGTGGATCGCGGCGACGATCTCGATCCCGCTCTCGACGTCGTAGGTGCTGAGCCGCCGCAGCGCCCGCCGAACCACGCCTGGGGCGAGATCGCAGCGGCCCGGGGTGACCGATCCCGCCTCCATCGGCGCGCCGAGCAGGGCGACCTCGCCTTCCTCCCCCAGCAGGTCCGCGATCGAGCGCCACGCCATGCTTTGACCCTTAGACCGGCCTGCGCCAATAAGGCCAGCCATGTGGGACCGGCTGCTGACCGACTGCAACGTCGCGACGATGGACCCGGCCGTGCCCGCCCCATTCGGCGCGATCGAGGATGGCGCGGTCGCCATACAGGATGGCCGCATCCTGCGGGTCGGGCGCCGCGTCGAGCTCGCCGGCAACCGCGCCCGCAGCGTCGAACCTTTGGCCGGCGCCTGGGTGACGCCGGGCCTGATCGACTGCCACACCCACGTGGTTTTCGGCGGCAATCGCGCCGGCGAGTTCGAGCAGCGGCTGGCGGGAGCGAGCTATGAGGAGATCGCCCGCGCCGGGGGCGGCATCGTCTCGACGGTGGCGGCGACCCGCGCCGCCTCGGAGGAGGAGCTCGCCGCCGCCGCCCGTCCCCGCCTCCACGCGCTGATGAAGGGAGGGGTGACGACGGTCGAGATCAAGTCCGGCTACGGCCTGGACATCGAAGCCGAGCTGAAGATGCTCCGCGCCGCCCGCGCGCTGGGGGAAAGCGAGCCGGTGCGGGTGGTCCCGACGCTGCTCGCCCTCCACGCCCTCCCACACGAGTTCCGCCACGACCGAGAGGCTTTCGTCCGCCTCGCCATCGAAAGCATGATCCCGGCCGCCGCCGCCGAGGGGCTCGCCGCCGCGGTCGACGCTTATTGCGAGGGGATCGGCTTCACGCCGGACGAGGTGCGGGCGCTTTTCGAAGCGGCCGAGGAGCACGGGCTGCGGGTCAAGCTCCACGCCGAGCAGCTCAGCAACATGGGCGGCGCGGCGCTGGCGGCGCGCTTCGGCGCGCTGTCGGCCGACCATCTCGAACATGCCGATGAGGCGGGGGTGGCGGCGATGGCGGAGTCCGGCATGGTCGCGGTGCTGCTGCCTGGTGCCTTTTACGCGCTCAAAGATACAAGGAAGCCGCCGGTCCCGCTGCTGCGCCGGCAGGGCGTGCCGATGGCGGTGGCGACCGACTGCAACCCCGGCACCTCGCCGGTCCTCTCGCCGACGCTGATGCTGTCGATGGCCTGCACCCTCTTCGGCCTGACGCCGGAGGAGGCGGTCGCCGGAATGACGGTCAACGCGGCCCGCGCGCTCGGGCTGGAGAAGGAGATCGGCACCGTCTCGGCGGGGAAGGCGGCGGACCTTTGCCTGTGGCGGGTGAGCCGGCCGGCCGAGCTCTGCTACTGGATCGGCCATCCCGGGCCCGAGCGGCGGATCGTCGCGGGCGAGGATGCGTGAGGTTGCGCGGTCATTGCGAGCGAAGCGAAGCAATCCAGCCGGCACCGGCGCCTTTCTGGATTGCGTCGTCGCTCCGCTCCTCGCAATGACGGCGCCATGAACCGCCGCGACAACAGCCGCTCGATCCGCGCCCGCACCGGGCCGGAGATCGTCGCGAAGAGTTGGACCACCGAGGCGGCGGTGCGAATGCTCCAGAACAATCTCGATCCGCGCGTCGCCGAGGCGCCGGAGGAGCTGGTCGTCTACGGCGGCATCGGCCGCGCCGCGCGCGACTGGGAGAGCTACGACCGCATCGTCGAGACGCTGGAACGGCTGGAGGATGACGAGACCTTGCTCGTCCAGTCGGGAAAGCCGGTCGGCGTCTTCCGCACCCATGCCGACGCGCCGCGGGTGCTGATCGCCAATTCCAACCTGGTACCCAGGTGGGCGACCTGGGAGCATTTCCACGAGCTCGATAGGAAGGGGCTGATCATGTACGGCCAGATGACGGCCGGCTCGTGGATCTACATCGGCACCCAGGGCATCGTCCAAGGCACCTACGAGACCTTCGCCGAGATGGGCCGGCAGCATTACGGTGGCAACCTCAGGGGCCGCTGGATCCTGACCGCGGGCCTGGGCGGGATGGGCGGGGCGCAGCCGCTCGCCGCGGTGATGGCCGGCGCCCACTGCCTCGCGATCGAGTGCCAGGAGAGCCGCATCGAGAAAAGGCTCGAGACCCGCTACCTCGACCGCCGCGCCGCCAGCCTCGAGGAAGCGGTCGAGATCGTCCGCACAGCCGAGGAGCCGATTTCGGTCGGGCTGCTCGGCAATGCCGCGGAGATCCTGCCCGAGATGGTGCGGCGCGGCATCCGGCCGGACGCGGTCACCGACCAGACTTCGGCGCACGATCCGGTGAACGGCTACCTGCCGATCGGCTGGTGCGTCGACGAATGGGTCGAGAAGCGCGAGCGCGATTCCAAGGCGGTCGAAGAGGCGGCGCGCCGCTCGATGGCCGTCCATGTCGAGGCGATGCTCGCCTTCAAGGAGCAAGGCGTGCCGACCTTCGACTACGGCAACAACATCCGCCAGGTAGCGAAGGACGAGGGGGTGACCCACGCCTTCGACTTTCCCGGCTTCGTCCCCGCCTACGTCCGGCCGCTCTTCTGCCGCGGCATCGGTCCGTTCCGCTGGTGCGCACTCTCGGGAGACCCGGAGGACATCTACCGCACCGACGAGAAGGTGAAGGCGCTGATCCCCGACGATCCGCACCTCCACCGCTGGCTCGACATGGCGCGCGAGCGGATCACGTTCCAGGGGCTGCCGGCGCGGATCTGCTGGGTGGGGCTCGGCCAGCGCCACCGGCTCGGCCTCGCCTTCAACGAGATGGTGGCGCGGGGCGAGCTGAAGGCGCCGGTCGTGATCGGCCGCGACCATCTCGACAGCGGCTCGGTCGCCTCGCCCAACCGCGAGACCGAGGCGATGCGCGACGGCTCGGACGCGATCTCGGACTGGCCGCTGCTCAACGCCCTTCTCAACACCGCCTCGGGCGCGACTTGGGTGTCGCTCCACCACGGCGGCGGCGTCGGCATGGGCTATTCGCAGCACGCCGGCATGGTGATCGTCGCCGACGGCACCGAGGCGGCGGCGCGGCGGCTGGAGCGGGTGCTGTGGAACGATCCCGGCACCGGCGTGATGCGCCACGCCGACGCCGGCTACGAGGAGGCGATCGCCTGCGCGCGCGAGCAGGGGCTCGACCTGCCGATGGTGGGGCGGTGATCGAGCTGAAGCCCGGCCGGGTCGCTCTTGCGGAGCTGCGGGAAATCTGGCGCGGCGCTCCCGTGTCGCTCGCCGATGCGGCCTGGCAGGCGACCGATGCGGCCGCCGCCGCCGTCGAGACGATCGTCGCCTCGGGCCGCACCGTCTATGGCGTCAACACCGGCTTCGGCCTGCTCGCCCAGACCCGCATCGCCGACGACCGGCTGCTCGACCTCCAGCGCAACCTCGTCCTCTCTCACAGCTGCGGCCTCGGCGAGCCGCTTCCCCCCCACGTCGTCCGGCTGATCCTCGCGCTCAAGGTGATCGGCCTCGCCCGCGGCCATTCAGGGGTCCGCCGCCTCGTCGTGGAGCGGCTGCTCGCCCTGCTCGACGCCGACGCCCTTCCGGTCATTCCATCGCAGGGCTCGGTGGGCGCCTCGGGCGATCTCGCGCCGCTCGCCCACCTCGCCGCTGCGCTGATCGGCGAAGGCGAGATCGGGCTCGGCGGCGAGCCCCTTCCGGCGCGCGCGGCGCTGGCGCGCCTCGGGCTCGAGCCGCTGACGCTCGGACCCAAAGAGGGGCTGGCGCTGATCAACGGCACGCAGGTGTCGACGGCGATCGCGCTCGACGTCCTCTTCACCGCCGAGCGCGTGCTCGCCGCCGTCCTCGTGGCGGGCGCGATGTCGACCGACGCGCTGAGGGGCACCGACGCCGCCTTCGACCCGCGCATCCACCAAGCCCGCGGGCAGCCGGGGCAGATAGAGGTCGCGCGGGTGCTCGCAGGGCTCATGAAGGGCAGCGAGATTCTCGCCTCCCACCGCGACTGCGGCCGGGTACAGGACCCCTACAGCTTCCGCTGCCAGCCGCAGGTGATCGGCGCCTGCCTCGATATCCTCCGCGCGGCCGCGGCGACGCTCGCGATCGAGGCGAACGCCGCGACCGACAATCCGCTGCTGTTCGGCGAGGAGGCGCTGTCGGGCGGCAACTTCCACGCCCAGCCGGTCGCCTTCGCCGCGGACCAGATGGCGATGGCGCTGTGCGAGATCGGCTCGATCTCCGAGCGCCGCACGGCGGTGCTGGTCGATCCGAAGATGAGCGGCCTGCCCCCGTTCCTGGTCGAGGACAGCGGCGTCAATTCCGGCTTCATGATCGCGCAGGTGACCGCGGCGGCGCTGGTCAGCGAGAACAAGAGCCTCGCCTGGCCGGCGAGCGTCGACACGGTGCCGACCTCCGCCGGCCAGGAGGACCATGTCTCGATGGCGACCCACGCGGCGCTGAAGGCGCGGCGGATCGCCGGCAATGCCGCGGGCGCGGTCGGCGTCGAGCTGCTCGCGGCGGCGCAAGGCATCGACTTCCACGCTCCGCTCGCCACCTCGCCGGCGCTGCAGCCGGTCCACGCGGTGATCCGTGCCGAGGTGCCCTTCTACGCCCGCGACCGCTATTTCGCCGGCGACCTCGCCTGGGCGCGCGCGGCGGTGCTCGCCGGCGCCCTCTCCCGCGAGGTCGAGGCGGCGCTCTTCTAGCCCCTCAGAGCCCCGGAAGCCCGGGCACCATGGTGCCGATCACCAGCCGCCAGGTGAGCCAGCCGACGATCAGCCACAGCACGATCGCCGCGATGATCACCACGACCGTGTAGCCGAGCGCCTTTTCCTGCGGCGTCTTCATCACCACCGGCAGGCCCAGGTAGAGGAGGTAGAGGCTGTAGAGGCCGAGCAGGCTGCCGAGCACGGCCAGCGGCGGGATCAGCCCGAAGATGCCCGCTGCCCAGGCGGCGGTCGAGGAGTAGACCGCGACCTTGACGGCGTTCACCTGATTCTTGGTCCCGCCGAAGCTCGGCGCCAGCGCATCGATGATCAGCGCCAGCACGAACGCGCTCGCCAGCGAGAGCGCATAAGTGACGACAGCGAAGATCGCCGCGCCGCCGAACGGCGGCCGCCAGGTGAAATAGCCGAACGAATAGCCGAACAGCTGCCCGCCGATGAGCGCCGCGAGGGGGCCGATCGCCGCCAGCACCAGCGCATAGGGCACGAACACGCTGCCGACCGTCGCCGGCTCGCGCTCGATCACCGGCCATTCGGCCGAGGGGCGCATGATGATGTCGCGGGCGCGTTCGAATATGCCCTTCGACGTGCCGCCATGCACCGGCGTCGCCGGCGCAGCGGCCGGCGGGGCCGGCGTCGCAGCCGGGGCCGCGGGCTCAGGGCCCGGAGGCGCAGGCGGGACCGCCGGGTGAGGCGCCGGCGGCGTAGGCGGCGTCGGAGCGGTGGGCGCTGGCGGCGGGGTCTCTCCGCTGGAGCCGGAATCGCCGTCGCCGGGTCTGTTCTCTTGCATTCTTGCCTCCCTGTTTCTGGCGCGCAATGAAGCACGTCCGCCTTCGAATCTCAACCGCCGGCGGCTGTTCACCCGATCTCAACACTGCTGCGCCACGATCGCGCGATGCGACTGCTTTTTCTCCTGCTGCCTCTGTCCCTTGCGCTCGGCGGCTGTGTCGCCCGAACGGCAGTGGAGG
>JALYHK010000022.1 GCA_030776605.1 Pseudomonadota bacterium | reverse complement strand
GTCGACCCGATGGCCGATCCGGCGGTGCGCGCGGCGGTCCAGCGGGCAAGCTTCGAGCTGCTGCTCGGCTTCGAGCTCACCCCCGAGCAATTGCGCTACAACGCCACCCGCTAATGCGGGGACCCCGGCCGCCCGCGGTCCCGCCGCCGCCGCTGTACCGCCCCCGGGTGCGGCCTTCGTCACAATTCGGAGACCCGCGGCCCCGAGCAAGAGGAGGCAGGAGGATTGTCCTCTCCGTCGCCGGGGTGGGCCGCGCCCGCGAGACCCTACCCGCCCATGGCATCCGGCGAGGCGGAAGTCGAGCGCGCGCTTCATTGAACGGGGTGGCCCCTCGGGTCGCCGTGACCCCCGGCTTGGCCTCTGGATATTGCCCGGCCGGCGCGGCGCAATTAAGCGGTCCGCGGCAACGGCAGATCGGGAGAAAAATCATGAGGGGTGACTGGATGGCGGCGGCGGCGGCGCTGCTGCTCGCCACGACTGCGATGGCACAGCAAGGCCCCGGAGCCGGGCCGCCGCCCCCCCGTCCGGCGACCCCCGTCCAGGAGAACGAGCTCGTCGAGACCTGGAACGAGCGGGTGAGCGCCGGCCCCCCGGTTGGTGCCTTCCCGGAGTTCGACGGATGGAGCATGGGCCACGCCATGCCCCTCGCTCGCTCCGAGCATGCGGTCGTGGAGCTGGACGGCAAGATCTGGGTGCTCGGCGGCTATCCGCCCGGGCGGCTCCCTTCCAACCTCGTCCAGGTCTATGATCCGGCGACGAGCCGCTGGTCGCTCGGCCCGCGCCTGCCCCAGCCGATCCACCACACCATGGCCGCGGCCGTCGATGGCAAGCTCTATGTGATCGGCGGCGAGATCGACGGCGCGAGCACGGGGCGGCCGGAGATCTTCGTGGCGCACGTTTGGATGCACGATCCGACCGTCGGCGGCTGGGTTCAGCGTGCGCCGATGCCGACCGCGCGGAGCGGCGGCGGCGCGGCGGTGATCGACGGCAAGATCTACGTGGCCGGCGGCCGCCCGCCGGGGGGCTCCGCCTTCGAGGTCTACGACCCGGCGACCGACCGGTGGGAAAGGCTTCCGGATCTGCCGACCCAGCGCAATCACCTGGCCATGGCCGCGGTGAACGGGCGGATCATCGTCGCCGGCGGTCGCTCCGGCCCGGGCGCCATGGGCGAGCGGGCCGACGCGGTCGAAATCTACGATCCTGCGAGCCGCCGCTGGACCCGGGGCGCACCGCTTCCGGCGCCTCGTGGCGGCATCACCTCCGCGGTCCATGCCGGCTGCATGTTCGTCTTCGGCGGCGAGGGCGAACCCGGCCACGTGCTCGGCCTGACGCCCACCGTCTATGGCTACGATCCCCGCGCCGACCGCTGGACCCGGCTGCCGGACCTCCCCATCGCCATGCACGGCCTCACGGGGTCCGCGGTGATCGGCGGCCGGATATTCCTGCCGGGCGGCGCGATCACGCTGGGCGGAAATACCGGCACCAATGCCATGCAGGTCTACCGGCCCACGATGCGCTGCGAGTGAGGCCTTAACTCTCCCGCCTGCGTCGCGACACACTTCTTGCGCTTCCGGTCGCGCTTGTCGCCCTGGCCTGGTTCGACGGTCGTCCCGTCGGCGTGGCGAAGATGGAGATGGTGCACCGGCACGCGGACACCTTGGTTCGGAACGTCGCGCCGTCTTGGCTGTTGGCCAATGTCCGCTTTCCACCCCAGCGGACATTCACCCAAAGCCTCGGTCGCGCCCCGCGCGTGATTGACACCCGCCGCCGGCTCCGTCATGGCCGCGGGGTCCGTAAGGACGCGCGGGAGAGTGCGGAGCGATCCGCCGCCGAAGGAGCAACCGCCCCGGAATCTCTCAGGCAGAAGGACCGCGCGGACAGGACGCTCTGGAAAGCGCCCGCCACAGCCTCGGCGGCGGCGGGCCACCGAAGGGGTAACCCCGCGACCCGGGGGAAAGCTCTCAGGTCCAGCGACAGAGGGGGCGCCTTGAACGGTTCTCCGCAAGCGCGGCGAACCATGCGCACCGGAGCTGGCCGATGAGCGACGCCGAACAGACGCTTTCCCTCGACGGCTGGCACCGAGGCCGGGGCGCGCGGATGGTGCCCTTCGCCGGCTACGCGATGCCGATCCAGTATGAAGGGATCATCGCCGAGCATCGCTGGGCGCGCGAGAGCGCGGGCCTGTTCGACGTCAGCCACATGGGCCAGCTGATCGTCGCCGGCCCGGACGCCGAGAAGGGGCTCGAGAGCCTGCTTCCCGCCGACCTCAGGCTGCTGCGCGACGGGCGGCTGCGCTACTCGCTGCTGCTCAACGACGCGGGCGGGATTATCGACGATCTGATGGTCACCCGCCGCGGCGACCATTTCTACCTGGTCGTCAACGGCGCCACGAAGCAGGGCGATATCCGCCACCTGGAGGAGCGCCTGCCGCGGACGGTCGTTGTCGACCATATGAAGGAGCAGGCCCTGCTCGCCCTCCAGGGGCCCAAGGCCGTCGACGCCTTGTCGCGGCTCGCGCCGGGGGTGGCCGAGCTCGGCTTCATGACCGGCGGGGCATTCGAGTTCGGCGGCACCGCCGCCTGGATCAGCCGCTCGGGCTATACCGGCGAGGACGGCTTCGAGATCTCGGTCGCGGCCAACCGTGCCGAGCCGGTCGCCGATCTTCTGGCCGAGCAGCCCGAAGTGAAGCCGGTCGGCCTCGGCGCGCGCGATTCGCTGCGGCTCGAGGCGGGGCTGCCGCTCTACGGCCACGACCTCGATACCGAGACCACGCCGGTCGAGGCGGACCTCGTCTTCGCGCTGTCCAAGCGCCGCCGCGAGGAGGGCGGCTTTCCGGGCTGGCACCGCATTGCCAAGGAGCTGGCCGACGGGCCGATCCGCCGCCGCGTCGGCCTCGCCGTCGAGGGGCGGCAGCCGGTCCGCGAAGGCGCGATGGTGGTCGACGGCGAGGCCGACGAGGTCGGCAAGGTGACGAGCGGCGGCTTCTCGCCGACGCTCAAGGCGCCGATCGCGATGGCTTATGTGCCCGCCGCCGCGGCCGAGCCGGGCACCGCCATCCGCCTCGCCCAACGCGGCAGGATTTTCGAGGCGAAGGTCGTGCCGATGCCCTTCGTCCCTCACCGCTACCACCGCAAGGGAGGCGCCCAGTGACGGTCTATTATACCGAGGAGCATGAGTGGATCCGGGTCGAGGGAGACAGCGCGACCGTCGGCATCACCGATTTCGCGCAGGGCCAACTCGGCGACGTCGTCTTCGTCGAGGTGCCCGAGGCGGGGCGGCGGGTCGAGAAAGGCGGCGAGGCGGCGGTGGTCGAGTCGGTCAAGGCCGCCTCGGACGTCTATGCGCCGGCGAGCGGGGAGGTGACCGAAGGCAATCAGGCGCTGGTCGACGACCCGTCGCTGGTCAACAGCGATCCCGAAGGGGACGGCTGGTTCTTCAAGCTGAGGCTGTCGGACCGCTCCGAACTGGAGTGGCTAATGGATGCGGAGGCGTACAAAAGCTTCTGCGAGGGGCAGTGAGCTTTGGCCGCCTCACCTTGGTGCTTCTCGCCGCCTCGGCCCTTTCCTGCCGTTCGGAGGCGTCCGGCGATCCGATGACGATCACCGATGTCATTGCCAACATCGACCGCCTGAACGGCCGAACCGTCCGCGTCGCCGGCTATCTCATGGAGTGCGGCGGGTATGAGTGCCGGCTTTACCGGAGCCAGGCCGAAAAGGAGCAGGGGGAGCGGTACTTCAGGGAGCTCGTCGAGCAGGCGAATGCCGGACGCGAGTTGAACCCCACGGTCGCTGAACCGCCGTTCCTCGGCATCGGCGTCGGCGAGAACTGGCGCTTCGACGCAATGGCCGAGCCCTTTGCCAACAGCTACGTCGTGATTACCGGCAGGGTCACCAATCAGTGCCGCGACAATGGCGAGCCGAGTTGCCTCCACAGGACCACGGATCTGGAACCTGTCGGCATCACCCGCTGGACTCCTTCGGGTGCCGAGGCAGGGAACGCCGCATGGCAATGAACGTCAACGCCTCCTCCTGCTGGTCGGCGAGCGACTATGCGACCAACGCGGCGTTCGTGCCGACGCTCGGCGCGGCGGCGCTCGCCCTGCTCGACCCGCAGCCGGGCGAGCTGATCCTCGACGTCGGCTGCGGCGATGGCGCCCTTACCGAGAAGATCGTCGCCGCCGGCGCACGGGTGATCGGCCTCGACGCGTCGGAGGAGATGGTCGAGGCGGCGCGGGCGCGCGGGGTCGATGCGTTCGTCGCCGACGCCCAGGCCCTCGATCTGGACTCGCAGGCGCTGCGCTTCGGCCAGTTCGACGCGGTGTTCTCGAACGCGGCGCTGCACTGGATGCTCGATCCGGACGCGGTGGCTTCGGGCATCTTCTCGGTGCTGCGCCCCGGCGGCCGGTTCGTCGGCGAAATGGGGGGCGAGGGCAATATCGCGATCCTGCGCGCCGGCATCCGCGCCGAGCTTCTCGCGCGCGGCCATCCGGTGCCGCCGCAGGACCCGCAATGGTATCCGTCGGTCGAGGAGTTCACCCGCCTCTATTCCTGCGCCGGCTTCGTCGCCATCCAGGCGCAGCTGATCCCGCGGGTGACGCCGCTCGCCACCGGCGTGGCGGCCTGGGTCAAGACGTTCCGCGCCGGCTGGCTCGACGTCGCCCAGGTGCCGACGGAGGAGCGCGACGGGGTGGCCGCCGCGATCGAGCGGCGGCTCGCGCCGCAGCTCCAGCTGCCCGACGGCAGCTGGTTCGCCGATTACGTGCGGCTGCGCTTCGCGATGCGCAAGCCCGAGGCATGAATCGTGGACCGCTACAGCCCGTCATTCCGGCGGCAGCTGGAATCGTCGGGCGCTCGGGACCTGATTCAGAATGGCCCCCAGCCTTCGCTGGGGCGACGGAGTAGAGAATGCGTTACCTTCCCCTGACCGATGCCGACCGAAACGAGATGCTGCGCGTCGTCGGCGCCGCTTCGGTCGAGGAGCTGTTCGTCGACGTGCCCGAGGACGCGCGGCTCTCCGGCGGAATCGCGGGCCTTGCCGATCACGCCAGCGAGCTCGCCGTCGAGCGCGACCTCGCCGCGATGGCGCGGCGCAACCTGGTCGCCGGAGACGTGCCGTTCTTCCTCGGCTGCGGCGCCTACCGCCACCACATACCGGCGAGCGTCGACCATCTCATCCAGCGCGGCGAGTTCCTGACCAGCTACACCCCCTACCAGCCGGAGATCGCCCAGGGCACGCTCCAGGCTTTGTTCGAGTTCCAGACCCAGGTGGCGCAGCTCTACGGCTGCAATGTCGCGAACGCTTCGATGTACGACGGCTCGACCGCCTGCTGGGAGGCGATCGGCATGGCGCGGCGGATCACCCGCCGGAGCAAGGCGATCCTCTCCTCGGGCCTCCACCCGCACTATGTGTCGGTGGCCAGGACGATGGCGCGGTTCACCGGCGACGAGCTGGCGACGGGGCTGCCCGAGCTTTCACTCGAGCCGGACGCGGCGCGGCTGCTCGACGCGATCGACGGCGAGACGAGCTGCGTCGTGGTCCAATATCCCGACGTGCTCGGGCGGATTGGCGACCTTTCCGAGCTCGCCGAGCGGGCGCACGCGAAAGGCGCGCTGCTGATCGCCGTCGTAACCGAGCCGGTGGCGCTCGGCGCGATCCGCCCGCCGGGCGAGATGGGCGCCGACATCGTCGTCGGCGAGGGCCAGTCGATCGGCGTCGGCCTCAACTTCGGCGGGCCCTACGTGGGCCTGTTCGCGACCCGCGACAAATATGTGCGGCAGATGCCGGGCCGGCTCGCCGGAGAGACGGTCGACGCGGAAGGCAAGCGCGGCTTCGTGCTCACCCTCTCGACCCGCGAGCAGCACATCCGGCGCGAGAAGGCGACGTCCAACATCTGCACCAACTCGGGCCTGTGCGCGCTCGCCTTCTCGATCCACATGACCCTGCTCGGCGAGGCGGGGCTGCGTCGGCTCGCGGGGATCAATCACGCCAGGGCGGTCGCCGCGGCGGAGCGGCTGGTCGGAGTGCCCGGCGTCGAGCTGGTCAACGCAAGCTTCTTCAACGAGTTCACGTTGCGCCTGCCGAGGGAAGCGCGGCCGGCGGTGCGTGCGATGGCCGACAAGGGGGTGCTCGGCGGCGTGTCGCTCGGCCGGCTCTATCCGGGCGAGGAGGCGCTCGCCGCCGGCCTGGTGGTGGCGGTGACCGAAACCAACACGAACGAAGATGTCGAGGCGCTGGCCGGCGCGCTTGGGGAGGCTTTGGCATGAGCATGAACCGGGAAGGCAGGCCGACGCGGCCGGACGGGGCCGGGAGCGCCGCCACCGACACCTGGACCGGAAACCGGGCGCTGATGCTCGAGGAGCCGCTCATCTTCGAGATCGGCGACGAGACCACCACGGGCGTCGATTTCGAATTCCTTCCCGGGACGGGGAGGGGGACCGCCGGAACGGCGGTGGAGGGGGGTCGGTGCGGGTCTCAGGACCCCCTTCACCATGCTTCGCATGGCCCCCCTCCACGTTCCGGGGAGGATCGGCTAGGCGGCCTCGCGCGCAACCGGCCGATCGGGCTTGCCGGCCTCTCCGAGCCGCAGGCGGTGCGGCATTATACGCGCCTCAGCCGTCAGAATTATGCCATCGATCTCGGCCTCTTTCCGCTCGGCTCGTGCACGATGAAGCACAATCCGCGGCTGTGCGAGAAAGTGGCGCGGATGCCCGGCTTCGCTGACGTCCACCCGCTGCAGCCGATCGACACGGTGCAGGGGGCGCTCGAGGTGATCCACCGCCTCGGCGAATGGCTGATCCGGCTCACCGGCATGCATTCGGTGGCGATGAGCCCGAAGGCGGGGGCGCACGGCGAATTGTGCGGTCTGCTCGCGATCCGCGCCGCATTGGAGGCGCGCGGGGACGCGCGGGAGGTGATCCTGGTGCCGGAGAGTGCCCACGGCACCAATCCGGCGACCGCAGCCTTCGTCGGCTATCGGGTGGAGAGCATTCCTGCCAACGCGCGCGGGCGGGTGGATTTCGACGCGCTGAAGGGGCGGCTCGGGCCGGACGTGGCGGCGGTGATGATCACCAACCCCAACACCTGCGGGCTGTTCGAGCCGGACATGACGGCCATCTCCGAGGCGGTGCATGCGGCGGGGGGGCTCGTCTATTGCGACGGCGCCAACTTCAACGCGATCGTCGGCCGCGTCCGCCCGGGCGACCTCGGCATCGACGCGATGCACATCAACCTCCACAAGACCTTCTCGACCCCGCACGGCGGCGGCGGCCCGGGGGCGGGGCCGGTAGTCTTCTCCGAGGCGCTGACGCCCTTCGCGCCGCTGCCGTTCGTCGAGAAGCGAGACGATCACTATGCCCTGATCGAGGAGGAGACGGCTGGCGAGCATCACGGCTCCAGCTTCGGCCGGATGGTCGCCTTCCACGGCCAGATGGGCATGTTCACCCGCGCCCTCGCCTATATCCTCAGCCACGGCGCGGACGGGCTGAGGCAGGTCTCGGGCGATGCGGTGCTCAACGCCAATTACGTGCTGCGCCGGCTCGATCGCGTGCTCGACGCGCCGTTCGGCGCGAGCGGTCCGTGCATGCACGAGGCCCTGTTCAGCGACAAAGGCTTCGCTGGAGGGCTGACCACGCTCGATCTCGCCAAGGGGCTGATCGACGAGGGCTTCCACCCGATGACCATGTATTTCCCGCTGGTCGTCCACGGGGCGATGCTGGTCGAGCCGACCGAGACGGAGTCGAAGGCCGGCCTCGACCAGTTCATCGGCGCGATGCGCAGCGTCGCCGAGCGCGCCAAGGCGGGCGACCAGTCGCTGAAGGGCGCGCCCTATCATGCGCCGCGGCGGCGCCTCGACGAGACGCTGGCGGCGAGGAAGCCGGTGCTGGTGTGGAGGGAGCCGGAGCAGAGCGAGGCGGCGGAATGAAGCGCCCGGCGTGAAGCGCCACGCTCCCGCGGCAGACCGCAACCGGGCGCCGATCGCGGCGGTGCTCCGCGACGTGCTGCCGGCGCGCGGGACGGTGCTCGAAGTGGCGAGCGGGACGGGGGAGCATGCGGTCTATTTCGCGCATCTGTTCCCGCAGCTCCGCTGGCAGCCGAGCGATGCCGATCCGGAGGCGCTCTCGTCGATCGAGGCCTGGGCGGCCGACGCGGATGCGCCGAACCTGCTCGCGCCGGTCGTGCTCGACGCGGCGTCGGACAGCTGGCCGCTGGAGCGTACGGACGCGATCCTCTGCATCAACATGGTCCACATCAGCTCCTGGCGGACGACGGTCGGGTTGATGCGGGGCGCGGGGAGGCTGCTCCCGCAGGGCGGACCGCTGATCCTCTACGGCCCCTATCGCCGCGCCGGCGTCCCGACCGCGCCGAGCAACCAGGCGTTCGACGAATCGCTGAAGGCGCGCGACCCGGAGTGGGGCCTGCGCCATCTGGAAGAGGTGGCGGCGGAGGCGGAAGCGAACGGTCTCGGCCTCGAGCGGGTCGTCGAGATGCCTGCCAACAACGTCACCGCCATCTTCAGGCGGTTGAGTCCTCGTCCGGCGTCGGATTGAGATCGGCGTTGCCGCGGTTGAAGCGCGGCAGGTCCGCCTCCTCCTTCTTGTCGCCGGCGCGGACGCGGGTGACGCCGCCATCGCCGACGCGCTGGCTGAGCTCGTCCCTGGTGGCGACGTCACGCTGGAGGTTGCCGCCCAAGCGGCCGCCCTGCTCCGGGCCCTCCTCCATCCGCTCGATGAGCGCGCTGTCGTCGGTCTCGCGAGCGGTCTCGGCGCGATCGGCGCCGCGGTCGTTCCGGTCGGTCATTTGCTTTCTCCTTCGGGAGAAGAATGACGCAGGCGGCGGGGCGTTCCGTCGCCGATCCCATAGCCGGCCAGTCCGAGCAGCAGCAGCGTCCAGAAAAGCCCGAATGCCCAGCCAGCGATGACGTCGCTCGGCCAATGCACCCCGAGCACGACCCGGCTCGCCCCCACGAGTAGCGCCAGCCAGACCGCGGCCCAGAGGGCGAGCGCGCGGCGCGGGTAGGTGGAGGTGAGGAGCAGCGCGAGGCCGAGATAGACCATCGTGGCGTTGGCGGCGTGCGCGCTCGGGAAGGCGAGGGTCTGGACCGCGACGAGATGCTCGTGCTCCTCCGGCCGCAGGCGGGCGGTCTGCACCTTCTGCAGGTCGACCAGCAAGCGCCCGCTGAGGGTGATGAGCGGGAGCATCAGCGCCGAGCGGAACTCCCGCTTGACGGCGAGGAGCAACGTCCCCGCCGCGGTCAGCGGCAGGAGCACGGTGCCGCTGCCGAGCTCGGTGACGATCCGCGCTGCCTGCGCGAGCTCCGGCCGCTCGCCCGCGTAGAGGACGAGCATCAGCGCGCGGTCGAGTTCCATGCCGCCGAACAGCAGCATCACCGTCCAGGCGAGGACGAGGCCGAAGAGGGCGATCGGCATTGGCGCGCGGCGGCGCTCAGCCGGCGCGGGAAATGCGCCAGGCCGACGTGGCCCCGGTCAGCTCGACATGGTTGCCGACGATCCGTCCTTGGAACTGGCGCGGGCCGGCGCCGAGGTCGGCGGTGAAGCGGATCCTGTCGCCGATAAGGCGGGCGTCGGTGATCTGGCGGGCGCGGCCGTTGGTGTCCACTGAGCCAGCGATCTCCTGATAGCGCTGCTCGATCCGCAAATCATAGTTTTCGCCGAACGGGTCGGTGAGCGTCCAGCGTCCCTCCACGCGCGCGGGGACGATCCAAAGGAAGACCTTGGCCCCCTCGACCTCTGCGGTGCGGTCGGGGCGCCAGTCGCCCATGTCGAAAGCATGACTGACCACACGCGCCCCCGGCCGCAGCTGCGAGAGGAAGCGGGGACGCAGGCGGAGGTTGATCTCGGGAAGGAGGTAGATGGCCACGACATCGGCGTCGGAGATTGGCGTTTCGAACAGGTCCTGGACCCGGAACTCGACCCGATCCTGCACGCCGGCAGCGCGGGCGCTGGCCCGCGCCTCCTCGATGCGCGCCGGATCGAGATCGACGCCAAGGCCGGTCGCCCCGCGTCGGGCGGCGGCTATGATGATCCGCCCGTCGCCGGAGCCGAGATCGATGACATGGTCGGAGGGGCCGACCTCGGCGAGATCGAGCATCACCTCGACCACCTCCTCCATCGTCGCGACGTAGGGGACGTCCAATTGCGGCCGCTCTGCGGGGGCGGCGCGCTCCGCGGGGC